>RFJE01000086.1 GCA_003695005.1 Candidatus Hydrogenedentota bacterium
ATCTCTTTTATTTTCTGTATTTACGCAAGGGTTATCTCACATTTCGTGGGATTTTTTAACAAACTTTCCTTCTCGCTTTCCTGAACGATCAGGGATATTATCAGCCATATTCGGTACTTTTTATATGATGATACTTACAGCTCTTTTTGCTATTCCAATGGGATTAGGAGCCGCTATTTATTTAGAAGAATATTCTCGTGATACAAAATTTGTGCGAGCCATTAAGCTCAACATCCAAAATTTAGCCGGTGTTCCTTCTATTGTCTACGGTCTTTTAGGCTTAACCTTGTTTGTCCGATGGATGGGATTAGGCCGCAGCATTTTAGCGGGATCGATGACAATGGCACTTTTAATTTTACCTGTCATTACCATTGCAGCACAGGAAGCCATTAAAGCTGTTCCAAATTCATTGCGGTGGGCAGGTTATGGTATTGGCATGACGCGTTGGCAAGTAGTAAGTTATCAGGTTTTACCAATTGCCATGCCAGGTATCACAACCGGAGTTATTTTAGCATTATCCCGCGCTATTGGCGAAGCAGCCCCTCTTGTTATGATTGGTGCGTTAACTTTTATTGCGTTTTTACCCGCAAGTCCTATGGACTCTTTTACCGTTTTGCCAATTCAAATTTTTAATTGGACTTCTAGACCACAAAAAGGCTTCCATGATATTGCAGCTGCTGCCATTGTTGTTCTTTTAGTAATTTTACTTTTAATGAATGCCATTGCAATTTACTTACGCATTCGCTATAAACGAAAATTTAAAGATATGCATAGTTGAGGTTTGTATGGAAAAAGAAATTGTAAAAAATCCAATCATTACTTGCGAGAATGTAGATATTTTTTATGGCAATGTAAAAGCCATTGATGCTTTAAGCTTAAAAGTAGATAGACAAAAAGTTACAACACTGATAGGCCCATCGGGTTGTGGCAAAAGTACATTTTTAAGAGCCTTGAACCGCATGAACGATTTTATAGAAAGCTTTCGGATAAGTGGCCGTATTTTATTAGAAGGAGAAGATATTTATGGCCCGCAAACAGACCCTGTTCAAATACGACTTCGTGTTGGAATGGTGTTCCAAAGTCCGAATCCTTTTCCAAAATCAATTTTTGAGAATATTGCATTAGGGCCAAGACTAAACGGGTACAAAGGTGATTTAGAAGAGCTTGTCGTGAGTTCTTTAAAACGAGCTTATTTGTGGGATGAGGTTAAGGATAAATTAAAGGAAAATGCATACTCTCTTTCTGGTGGACAGCAACAGAGATTGTGTATTGCTCGGGCTATTGCCATGCAGCCCGATGTCCTTTTAATGGACGAGCCCACATCGGCTCTTGACCCCATCAGCACTGCCAAAATTGAAGAGCTTATATTAGAATTGCAGGAAAAATACACCATTGTAATTGTAACTCATAATATGCAGCAAGCTTCCCGCATCGGGAGTTATACGGCTTTTTTTTACCAGGGTCGTTTAATTGAGTTTGATAAAACATCAAAAATTTTTACTTCCCCATCTGAAAAAATGACAGAAGAATACATTACGGGTAGGTTTGGTTAAAGGAGCAAGTATGAGAATTCACTTTGAAAATGCATTGGAAAACTTAAAAAAAGAAATTATCAAATTAGGTGGAATGGTTGAAGATAATGTAAAAGATGCTGTTCGATCCTTTTTAGAACGAGATAAAGCATTAGCACAGGATATCATAAAACGGGATGATGAAATTGACCAGATGGAAATTGCCATTGAAGAAGAGTGCTTAAAAATTTTAGCTCTTTATCATCCTGTGGCATCGGATTTACGCTTTGTTATTGTTGTTCTTAAAATTAACAATGATTTAGAGCGTATTGGAGATTTAGCTGTTAATATTGCTAAAAAATCTCGCTGGCTTGCAGAAAGAGAACAACCTGTAGATTTAAGTGATGTCTATCGCAAAATGGCTGCTAAAACAACGGCGATGTTAAAAGAAGCACTTGATTCTCTTGTTAAACGAGATCCTATTTTAGCCGATGCTGTCATTGCAGCGGATAAAGAAGTCAATAAAATGAAAAGACAAATCCGCAAGCTTGTCATTTCTGCTTATGGCAGTGGTACCAATAATCCTTCGGAAATGATGTTTCGCTATTATGCGGTGGCACGCAATTTAGAAAATATTGCGGATTTAGCAACAAGCATTGCCGAAGAAGTCATCTATCTAGAAACCGGTAAAATTATCCGGCATAGCCATTTAATTAATGAATTAAAAGAATAGTAAACAGGTGACAGCCTGTTTCTAAAACAAAGTTGTACCACATGGCAAAGAACATTGCAATTGTAGGTGCGACAGGTGCTGTTGGTCTTGAATTTCTTTCTGTGCTGGAAAAGAGAGATTTTCCTGTAGGGGATTTAAAATTATTAGCTTCGCCTCGCAGTGCTGGAAAAGAGCTTACATTTCGAGGAAAAAAATATAAAGTAGAAGCATTAACCAAAGATTCCTTTCAAGAGATTGATATTGCTTTATTTTCAGCAGGATCTTCCATTAGCAAGGAGTATGCACAGCATGCCATCAATGCCGGTGCTGTGGTTGTAGATAATTCATCAGCTTTTCGGATGGATAAAGATGTCCCTCTAGTAGTACCGGAAATCAATCCGGAAGCTGCTAAAAATCATAATGGTATTATTGCTAATCCGAATTGTTCTACCATTATCATGCTAATGGCGGTTTATCCTATTCACCAAAAATATCCGGTGAGTCGTATTATTGTTTCAACATACCAAGCGGCTTCGGGTGCAGGCATGGCGGCCATGCAGGAGCTAGAAGAAGGTACAAGAGCTATTTTAGACGGGAAGCCATTTACGCCAAAAGTCCTACCTCATGTTGCTGCTTTTAATGTTTTCTCCCACAATAGTGCTATTGATGAAACAGGATACAACCAAGAAGAACGTAAAATGGTTTATGAAACATGGAAAATTTTAGAAGATGATACCATTAAAATATCTGCCACTTGTGTCCGCGTGCCAGTCCTACGTGCGCATAGTGAATCCATTCATTTAGGTTTTCGAGACAAGACACCTTCTGAAGAAGAAGCCCGAGAATTGCTTTCGAGCTTCCCAGGAGTTCAAGTCGTGGATGATAGAGAACACTCTCATTTTCCTATGCCTATAGAGGCATCCGGTCAGTTTGATTGTTTTGTCGGACGTATTCGAAAGGACATTGCAGAGCCGGAAAAAGAAATGGAGCTTTTTGTAGCAGGCGACCAATTATTAAAAGGTGCAGCTTTGAATGCAGTGCAAATTGCAGAGCTTTTGCTGTAATGGATACTCCTAAAAAATTAAGTCTGGATGATATTGCCCCTTTTTTAGAAAAATTAGGTATCCAACAGGAAAGTATTCAAGAAAGCGAAGTTTTGCAAACAATCCAGATCCAATGGAATAACCTTGTTCCAGAGAGATTAGCTAAAAATACAATTCCAGTAATCTTACGAGATGGAGTGTTAATGATTGAAGTTAAAAATCCAGCCTATGCACAAGAACTTGCTTGGCATAGCGGACAAATTATCCAAAAGTTACAAAGACTTGGAATTTTTATTGAGAAAGTACGTACGAAACAGCGATTCTAGGAGTCTCACCGGGAATTGCTGGCTCTTGTTTGATGATAAACTAGAAAAATAAATTGCCAAAACCATATTGATTTTATACCCTGTCCTTAATGGAAAAGTTTTTAAAGGGTTATTGTTTAGTTGCGAATTACGCATTATCAGACCCGAACTTTGCGCAAACCGTTGTGTTTATCATTGACCATAATGTAGGGGGAGCTTTTGGTTTAGTTGTAAATCGACCCACGAAGTGGAAACTTGGCGAAATGCTGCCAGATTTACCAGATTCCATATTAGAAAAAGAAGTATACCAAGGGGGTCCAGTACAGCCAGAAACATTATTTATTCTGCACAATGATCCGCTTGTAAGTGATCCGGGAGAAGAAGTTATTCCGGGAGTGTTTTTAGGTGCCCGGCCAAATTTACTAGATGAATTAGCCGAAGCGGAGTCAAATTTTCATGTGTATCATGGTTACTCGGGATGGGCGCCGAAGCAACTAGAGTCCGAAATGGCAGCAAAAGCATGGGTTCCTGTAAAAGCCACGGAGAAAATTATTTTTCACCCTAAACCGGAAAAAGTATGGCGGGAAGCACTAGAATATCGAGGGGGACTTTATGAATATTTTGCCCGCAATGTTAAAGATCCCTTTATGAATTAAGCTGATACGTTCCTTCGCTTGTAAGCATTAAGTTTCCTAC
>RFJE01000087.1 GCA_003695005.1 Candidatus Hydrogenedentota bacterium
ATGAAATACAGACCGATAGACTTCTACCATGCTCTTCTTGAAGCGGAAAGAAGAAATAAATAAATTAATTCCTACCGGAGGCGTTAAATATCCAATTTCCAAATTAGTTAAAAATAAAATTCCAAGATGAAGCATATTAATACCAAACATTTCCCCTACAGGAATAATGAGAGGAGCCACAACGACAATCGCAGAAAAAATGTCCATTAAAGCTCCTACAATCAATAGGAAAATATTCAGTACAATTAAAAAAGTCCACTTGCTCGTAATAAAACCTTGTATCCACTCAAAAAGTTTTTGAGGAACTTGTTGGTCAATCATGTATGAAGTTAGCGAGCTAGCAAAGAAGATAATAATTAAAATGCCTCCGAGTAAGGAAAGGGACTCTTCGAAAAGTAACTTTTGTTTTTGCCACGAAATTTCTTGATAGACCACAACTTCTAAAATGTAGAAATAAAGGAGGGTTAACAGCCCCATTTCAGAGACAATAATTTTACCTGTTAAAAACAAAACAAATATAATAGGAACGATCAGCATTTCTAAAAAGAATTTCCAAAAATCTCCCTTTATATCTGTCCAGGTAATTTCTTCGTCTTGGTTAATCCGAACATTGCGTGTTTGCCACACGACATACAGGGAGGGAAGTAAAATTAAAATGATACCAGCAAGAAAACCCCATTTAAAAAGTTCGGGAATCGGGGCTTTATTGTTAGACATAATCCCATATAAAATAACTGGTAAGCTAGGAAAAAATAAAAGTCCTAAAGATCCCGAGGCAGTAATAATTCCTAAAGTGAGCCTATCACCATAACCTTGTTCTTTTAATATGGGATATAAAATTCCACCGAGAGCAATAATGGTAACTCCCGATGCACCGGTAAGAGGGGTAAAAACAGCCGAGACAATAATGGCCATGACCCCAAGTGCAAAGGCAGTGTTTCCTAAAAACTTTTGTGTTAAAAACCGAAAGATATTAATGATTCTACGAGGAGCTCCAGATTTAGCGAGTAGATAACCAGCTAAAGTAAATAAAGGAATGGGTAGCAATAGGTCATTCATAGTAAGCTGACCAAATGGAGTAATGAAGTTATTTGTTAAGCTATCGAGAATATCTTTCCATGCGGCCTCCCCACCAGATTCTCGCATAAATGCTTGGTACTGCAATAAAATTCCCATCCAGCCAAGCGATCCAAACAAAGCCATTCCGTGAATGGTTAGCACTAAAACTACAATCATCAACAATACTATCATAATCCCATGTTTTTGTGATAGCTTACTCTGTCAAGAATAAGCATAAAATTTTGGGCTACAACCCTTGACAATCCAGGTAAATTGGCGAAGATAGTAGTATGAAAGTAGCAGTGATCGGGGCGGGTAGTTTTGGAACATGCTTAGCTTTATTGTTGCACCGAAATGGTCATTCTGTTAAAATGTGGTCTCATAGCAAAGATACATGTAAAGCCATACAGGAAAAAAGAGAAAATATTATTTACTTACCTGGTTACAAAATTCCAAATGATATAAACGTATCAAACTCACTAGAAGATACTTTAAGTGACGTAGAACTCGTACTCTTTGTTGTTCCTACACAAGTAACAAGGGAAGTTCTAAAGGAAGCGAAAAAATTTCTTTCAGAAAAAGTTTGGGTGGTTTCGGCTTCAAAAGGTATTGAGAAGAATACTCATGCACTAGTTTCGGATATCTTTGTGCAGGAGTTAGGAGACGATGCAAAAGAAAGGCTTTTCTTTTTATCTGGGCCATCCTTTGCAAAAGAAGTGGCAGCAGGGATGCCGACTGCGGTTACTCTCGCAGGATTTGAGGAGCGTTTAATTCCAGCCGTACAAAATATTTTTTCGGGAAAAACTTTTCGAGCTTATGGGACAACGGATGTCATTGGTGTTGAAATTGCCGGTGCCATGAAAAATGTAATTGCATTAGCCACAGGGATTACGGATGGTTTAGGTTTTGGACTTAATTCCCGAGCGGCCATTATGACACGAGGCCTAGCCGAAATAGCGCGACTAGGGAAGGAGCTCGGTGCAAATCCCGTCACGTTTATGGGTCTAGCTGGCATGGGGGATTTAGTCCTTACTTGTACGGGGTCATTATCCCGCAATCGAACCGTTGGTCTAAAACTTGGCGAAGGAAAAACGTTAGAGGAAATTACAAAAGATATGCGGATGGTGGCGGAAGGGGTACCTACGACACAAAGTGCCTATGAGCTTTCCAAAAAATATAATGTAGAAATGCCAATTACAACTTTAGTATACCAGGTACTTTATGAAAATCGAAATGTACGAGATGCAGCCGAAGCACTCATGAGTCGTCGTTTAAAATTTGAAGGAGAATGATGAGGGTTGACGGGACATGGATGCCTCTGCTACGCCTTATGCTTCTCGTTGATTATTTCGGTTGAAAGTTTGTTCCTACAATTCCTTCTTCTAGCATTTGGATAAGGCGTTCGGTTTTTTCTTTGAGCATGGCTGCATCTTCGGGAATTTCTGGTGCACCCGATTTAGCACGATGGAGCTCATCTGCTAAATTTAAAGCAACGAGGAGAGCTAATTTTGTGTTGTCGGCATCGGGTGCTATTTCTTTTAATTCACGAAGTTTTTCATCTACATATCTGGCTAAAGAGACCATGTAGTCTGTATCCACATCTCCACGTAGAGTATATTTTTTCCCTAGGATTTCTACTCGGACACGCGATACAGCATTCTCACCCATTACTTCTTATCGTCTTCTTCTACAATCAAAAAGTCTTCGTCGTCGTCTTCGTCAAAAACGCCTAATACATCATCATCATCTTCAATTACAATGTCGCTTTCTTCTGCAGCAGAAGTTTCTTCGGCCGTTGCAGAAGCTTCTGCTTCGTCCGTAACCACAATTTCGTCATCATCGTCGTCTAATAATACAATTTCTTCTTCCTCATCATCATCCGTAGTTGCGGTACTGATTGGCTCTTCTGTGGTTTCGGATGACTCTTCTGCTGTGGTAGCACTCTCTTCTGGCTTCGGAGCTTCAGAAGATTCAGAGGAAGTCTCACTATCTACTGGAGCAACACTCGGGGAAGCTGTGATACCACTCGCACTGGCTTCAGGTGCACTGCTAGAGCTACCTTCTCCTTCTTTTAAGTTATCGAGCTTGGCAATAATTTGTAAGATTTTTGTTTCTAATTCTTCTTCTTTCGCTTTTAATTTTTCTAACTCCGTAGTGGCTTCTTTTAATTGTTCTTGTAATTTTTGTGCTTCTTTTTCTTTTTCTTCTGCTGTTAATTTTAACCTATCATTATCTGCTTTTAAGGCATCAACTTCAGACTCTAGTTGAGAATTTTCTACTCTCAAATCCGAGATAAGTTCTAATGCTTTAACAATTCTACCTTCTAGTTGTTCAAGTTGCTCCATTGTAACCATAATTTGCTCCTTTCTGTTTCCTTAATGACGACTTATATTCTTTTTACCTTTTGGCAACTTTTTTTTGCCTGTTATATTATCGACCATTTCTTTATTTGTTTAGAGGATTTTCAATGACCTGTGCACTTGCTGGTGGCTTATAGTTAAATAAGGACGCTCGAATGCCGCCACTAAATTGCACATTTGAGAAGCTTACTGTATAAGAAGAATCTTCTGTTTGAAAACGAACAGATCGAATCATCCCTTTCGATACCCGAATCCCGATTTCCGTAATTTTTTTATTTGGATTTCGAAAGATAAAACTGTCGCCACTTCGTTTGCCATCATAGCTTTTGAGTATGCCTAAAATACCACCCCCTGTTCCGCCAACATCTTGTTTCATACAGCGACCGGAGGCAGGATTGTAAATCCATAAGTAACGTCCATTTGTAGCAATGACACCGCCATCCGAAGTTTTTACATGTAGCTTGCCGGGATATTGGTAGTAAATTTTTCCGCTCATTAAATTTCCACTAGATCCCGAAATCGTAAAATTTGCAGTAAAACTTTTGTAAAGGCCACCTAAGAGAGATTTTATTTCATCATAAGGATTCGAAAATAATAACGAAGTAAAAGCAAAAACTAAAAAAATTTTTTTCATAGTTCTTTTTCTTAATTTAGATTGAGCCCGTCAAGAGTTTATGAAAATAATATATCTCGAAGCAATGCTGCACGTTCAAAATCAAGATTTTCTGCTGCTTTTAGCATTTCTTGCTTAATAGCTTCTTTCCATTGCTTCTCGGAAGAAAATTTTTCTTTTGCAAACTCTTCGGGAATTTGAATAATTTTTTCTTCTTCTTTCTTCTCTCTCTCAATAATATCGACAACCTTTTTTTGGATGGTTTGCGGAGTAATCCCATGCTTTTGGTTATATTCTTCTTGGATTTTTCGACGCCTAGCCGTCTCTTCAATCGCTGCTTTCATCGAATCGGTGATAGTATCTGCGTATAAAATAACAGTACCATGTACATTGCGAGCTGCTCTTCCCATAGTTTGGATAAGAGATCGCCGCGATCGGAGAAAACCTTCTTTATCCGCATCTAAGATAGCAACTAACGAAACCTCGGGAAGATCTAACCCTTCGCGTAATAGGTTAATGCCCACAAGTACATCAAAAACACCCGCACGTAAATCACGTAGAATTTCTACCCGCTCAAGAGCATCAATATCCGAATGCATATAGCGTGCTTTAATATTATGCTCAACTAGGTATTCTGTTAAAGCTTCTGCCATTTTTTTAGTAAGGGTAGTAACAAGGGTTCGTTCTTTTTGCTTTGTCCTTTTTTGGATTTCTTGTAATAAATGTTCCATTTGCCCTTCTGTTGGCCGCACATGCACAATTGGATCTAATAAGCCTGTTGGTCGGATGATTTGCTCAACAACATGTTTGGTTTGTTTTAATTCATATTCTGCAGGCGTGGCAGAAACATAGAGCACATTTTTGGCCAGTTGTTCAAATTCTTCGAAATTCAGGGGTCGATTATCTAATGCAGACGGCAAGCGAAAACCAAAATCCACTAGAGTTTGTTTCCGAGCACGATCACCATTGTACATACCTGCAATTTGTGGAATGGTTACATGCGATTCATCAATAATAATCAGAAAATCTTCAGGGAAATAATCTAGCAAACAAGCAGGACGAGAACCGGGTGGTCGACCAGTTAAATGGCGGGAATAATTTTCAATGCCGGAGCAATAACCCATTTCTTTAAGCATTTCAATATCATACAAAGTTCGCTGTTGGATTCTTTCTGCTTCAAGAGGTTTATTGTTTCTTTCAAAGAACTTTACTCGTTCTTTAAGCTCTTCTCGAATGGCCTCAATGGCTTCGGCAAGCCTTGGCTTGCTAGTAATAAAATGTTTTGCCGGATAAATGGCAACCCGTTTTAAGACCTCTCGGCTTTTTCCGGTAAGGGGGTCGGTTCTCTTTAAAGCTTCGACTTCATCCCCAAAAAATTCAATGCGGATCAGTTCATTCGAATATGCCGGAAAAATTTCTACAACATCGCCGCGAAGCCGAAACCGACCAGGTAAGAGCTCGGTATCATTTCTTTCGTACTGCATGTGTAAAAGTTTTTCCGTTACATATCGCCTTGAAATTTCTTGAGAGGGTTTTAAGACTAAAACAGATTCTTCGTAATCTTCGGGTGACCCTAAACCATAAATGCAGCTTACACTTGCTACCACAATTACATCATCACGTTCGAGTAAAGAAGAAGTCGCGCGCAAGCGTAAAACTTCAATTTCATCGTTAATGGAAGCATCTTTTTCAATATAGGTGTCGGTAACCGGCATATAAGCTTCGGGTTGATAGTAATCATAATAACTTATAAAATACTCAACGGCATTTTCCGGAAAAAAATCTTTCATTTCGCGGTAAAGTTGAGCAGCTAATGTTTTGTTATGTGTAATAATTAAAGTTGGTTTGCCTAAATTTTCAATTACACCGGCCATGGTCATGGTTTTGCCTGATCCCGTAACACCAAGCAACACCGCTTTTTCCCCTGTAGATAAGATTTTAGAAAGCTCTTCAATTGCTTTTGGCTGATCCCCTGCAGGCGGAAAGGGAGCTTTTAACTGAAAGGGACTATTTTTTATTTTTACGCTCATTTTCCATTTCCATAGAGGGAAGTTTTACACGGACAATATTTTCGCTAATGCGTACAGGCAAATAGCCATATTTTTCGCGAAATAATTTTTCAATACGATCCACTGTGGAAAATTTAGCGACTTGAAGACGAAGCCTTTCTACTTCTAAATATAAGGTTCGTTTTTGTTTTTTTAATTTAATAATATCATAACGAATTTGCGAGACTTCCCGATTACGCCACACTACAAAGAAAATAGATCCAGACAGTAAAAAAGCAGCAAAAAAAGCCTTGGCTATGTACTCTAAATCTTCGAGAAGCCGATTACTTTCCATTTCCCATCATTTTGGAATTTGCACAGGAATGAGTTTTGTATTCTCGGGTAAACTTTTTTTCGGTCCTACAAAGACTTTTGAAAATCTTTCAGGGTGATAGTATTTCCTTGCAATTTCTTGAATTTCTTTTAGCTTTACTTTTTCCACATTTTCGACAAAAGTTTGTAAATAATCGGGTGGCATCTTTTCCCATTTTAGCGAAAGATAGAGCCACAAATATTCTGCCGGTGTTTTGTATAAAAAGACAAATTTATTTTTAATGGAAGTTTTCGCTTCGTTGAGTTTTTTTTCATCAAACAAAGTAGGGCTTTCTTGTAAAATTTGTTCAACCCTTTTTGTGTAAGAGGGAACATTTTGATTGGCCGTTTGTCCAAAAATACCTAGACTACCAAAGCGGGATCCGGCTGTATAAAAGGAATATACGGAATATGCCCAGCCCCGTTTTACACGGATATCCTGCATTAAAAAAGATTGAAAAGAGCTTCCCCCTAAAAGATAGTCAAATACTTTTAAGGGAATGTAATCTTTATGAGCATGTGGAATGCCCTTAGCAAAAAATAAAATGGAAGTTTGCGGAATTTGTTTTGCATAAAAAAAAGCCTTTTGTTTTGGATTGGCCGGATTTTTTTCTAGTGGTGTTTTATCGGGATAGGTCGATGAATCCCATTTCATTTTACCATAAGTTTGGTTTAGGAGTTTTACAATGTTTTCCACTTGAAAGTTGCCTGCGACGGCAATACTCATTCGCGCTGCTTGGAAGTTTTTTTTATGCCAGGCTAAAAAATCCTGACTTGTGATATTTTCTAATGTTTTTTTTGTATACAGTCTTGCCCTTACCGATCCTTTCCAGAATTGCAATTTACGAATTAAAAAAGCTAGTCTTCCAGGATTTTTATCTCTTTCTTGTATGCTTTCGGTAAGCTGTTTTTTTAACAAAGAACAATCTTCGGCAAAAAAGCGAGGGTGATTGAGAACATCCCAAGTCGTAGTAAAATCTTTTTGAAAATAAGGAGTCAGTGCCGAGAGGCTAAAAAGAGATCGCTCTAAACCAGCAGAAAAGTTAAAGTTACTAGCATGATTCTCTAGCTGTGCAGAAAGCTTTTCTCGAGGATAAAGTTTACTTCCGGAATAGGTAACACAGTTGCCCCAAAGAGTGGTAAGTCCAAGCTTTTTATCCGGTTCTTCAAATCGACCACCTTCTAAAT
>RFJE01000088.1 GCA_003695005.1 Candidatus Hydrogenedentota bacterium
CGTCCCGTCAACCGTCTCATCACTGCGCGTCCTACGCGACGTCCATGGATGGACTAGTGCCGCGGGCACACGGATGTGCAGAAGCGGCCGACGTCCATGGATGGACTAGAGGCCCGCTCGCCGTTCGTGCTCGCGGGCAGGCTCTGCCCGATTGGGTACTTCCGCGCTACGCTTACTAACGTATCGCTCCGCTTGGTCGCCGAGCGGCGCACGGATGCGCAGGAGCGGCCCACCCCCCGAGCGGGGTCGCTAGAAAATAGTATAATCCGTATCAGCTACAATGCTGATGAATACTGGATTTTTCACTTAACAGGGAAAGAGTCTGTGCGCCAACAGTAAGTTGGCGCACAAGCTCGAAAGATATGACGCTTACTTCTCCCAAGATTCGAGAACCGCTGGCTCAAGATTGTCATACCCATAGAAAAGTTTCTTTACAGAGTAACTATCATTCATACCCATAAACTATGAAAAAAACGGGAGCTTGGTTAGCGGCTTACGCATTAGAGCAAATTGGAGTAAAATATACTTTTGGTATTCCGGGAGTGCATAATACCGAATTGTATGATGCACTCAATAATTTAGATTCTTTAGAGCCGATCTTAGTAACGCATGAAGGGGGCGGAAGTTTTATGGCCGATGCCATTTCCCGGACTACAAATTCCATTGGAACATTGGCCATTGTTCCTGCTGCCGGCCTTACTCATGCCATGAGTGGCATTGGAGAATCTTATTTAGATGGTATTCCTATGTTAATTATTTCAGGGGGAACTAGGACAGATTCCGGAAGATATTTTCAGCTTCACCAAATTGATCAAGTAAAAGTGGCGGACGGAATTACCAAAGCCGCTTTTAAAGTAACGAATCATAATGAGATTGTGCCAACCATTTACAAGGCTTATGAAATTGCCATGACAGGCTGTCCTGGCCCCGTCCTTGTGGAAATTCCCGTTAACTTACAACTGTTTCAAGGAGAAGTTAAAGATTTGCCTAAATTTGATCCATCTGTTCTAGAGCAGAAAAAACCTGCTATCAATGACCAAGAAATTGATCAGGCAGTGGAAATTTTAATGAACGCAAAGAGACCAGGGATTTATGTAGGCTGGGGTGCTGTGGATGCTGTCGAGATTACAAAAGAAATTGCCGAACTTTTAGAAGCACCAGTAGCTACTACTTTGCAAGGTCTTTCGGCATTTCCAGCGGATCATCCATTGCATACGGGATATAATTTTAGCTCGTGCTCTGTGCCTGCGAGTGAAAAAGCGTTTGCTGATGTGGATGCTATGCTTGCTGTAGGGGTACGTTTTGCAGAGCTTGCTACGGTTAGCTATTCTGTAAATCCACCAAAAAATTTAATTCACATTGATATTGATCCAGAAGTCCCGAATAAAAACTATCCTGCAAAAGTAGCAATTATTGCCGATGCCAGAGATGCAATGAGTGCGATTTTACAAAAATTAAAAGAAAAAAATCACCAAAAAAGTAAAGCGACACAAGGCTTACGGGAGCTCATTGCTAAAGAAAAAAAAGCATACAGGCAAGAATGGACTGCGAAGAAACAAAAAGATAAAGTAAGTCCTGGACATTTTTTTGAAAAGTTACGTAAAATTTTAGATCGGGATAGCTATCTTGTTGTGGATGATGGCAATCATACTTTTTTAACAGCGGAGTTGTTTGATGTCTATGAGCCTCGTCATTTTATTTCCCCAACTGACTTTAATTGTATGGGCTATGCTGTCCCAGCGGCTATTGGAGTAAAGCTTTCTCACCCCGATAAGCAAGTCGTTAGTGTGGTCGGTGATGGTGCTTTTTTAATGACTTGCATGGAAATTTTAACAGCCTCCACTCATAATTTAGGTGTTGTTTACTTTGTTTTTCACGATGGAGAGCTTGCACAAATTTCACAGTTACAACAAGTTCCATTGAATCGTAAAACTTGTACCATATTAGGAGATATTAAATTATCGGGAATTGCATTAGCAACAGGAGCAGAATACATGGAAATGTCGAATGATGATCAAGTCGAACAAGTAATTCATGATGCTCTTAAGACAGCAGAGAGGGGGCAGCCAGTGATTGTGGATGTCAAAATTGATTACAGTAAAAAAACAAAACTAACAAAAGGAGCTGTAAAGGTAAATTTAGGTCGATTTCCATTAGGAGAGAAAGTAAGATTTATTGGAAGAGCCATTGTAAGACATGTTTTCCAGTAAATGATTCATTTACCTATTATGGAAGGGGGGAGATTAACCCCCGAAAATTTAATTTATTCGTATAAATATGGTGTTTTCCCTTGGTTTAGCGAGCCTCAACCTGCATGGTTTTTTCCGGATCCCCGTCATTGTTTACTGCTAAATGAATTTCGCATTCCCCGATCGGTAAAGCGTAATATCCGTAAAATTCTACATGTAGAAATTAGCATGGATACTGCCTTTGAACAAGTTATGCGAAATTGTGCACAAGTCCATACCGAACGTTACAATGGCACTTGGATTAGCAACCGGATGATTGAAGCTTATACAGAACTTCATAAACGAGGATATGCTCATTCTGTAGAAATTTGGGATAGGGGGAATTTAGTTGGTGGAATTTATGGAGTGCACATTAAAAAAATTTTTTCCGGCGAATCTATGTTTTATCGTTTATCTGGTGCTTCGCAACTTGCTTTTATTTACTTAATCCGCTTGATGCAAGCAATGGACTTTCTTCTTTTAGATTGCCAAGATACAACGGAACATACATCTCGCTTTGGCGCTAAACCTCTACCTGCAAACACGTTTTGGCGATATATTTGCATCAATAATACAAACCCCGATATAAAATGGCCGTTATCCAAAGAAGACATTTTTGCAAAAGAAAATATCGAGAGATCGCACCTTGATTCTCTTTTGCCAGAAAAAAAAGGATTAAAAATACCTGCTCAATCCATTATCGAATGCCTGATATAAATCTTTCCAAAGCAGGCTATAATCTAAAATTTTAAGTTGAGCTTCTTTCTCTTTGTTTCCGGTAATGGCTATTTTCTCATAAGGAATCTTTTTTTCTTCTAATGCTGTTATAGCTTGGGATTCCTTTTCTTTAGCAATGGCAATTAAGTAGCTACAAGCACTCTCGCCAAAAAAATTTAAATCATTAATTACGAAATTAGGATCTAACTCGCAAGAGGCAAAAGCAGAACTTGCTTCGTATTCTGCAAAGAAGAGTTTTGCCAAAGCAACAAAACTTCCACCGCCGGAAATATCAATACAGCCAGAAATGATCTTTTTCTTTTCCCGAATCCAAGAAGCTACTTTTTTTTCTAGATGGATGTCTAATGCTGGTAATTGGGGTGTTTTGTCTTCTCCAAACTTTACAAAACCAGAAACAATTTGCCGATAACGTGAGCAAGAAAGTTCCGGCTGAAAAAAGCCAATGCGATAAATAACAGACTCTTCCGGTGCACGAGCAGGGATGGCGTCTTCTTTGTTTTCTAAAAGGCCTACCATGCCGATGGTAGGGGTTGGCAAAACCGGACCATCTTCGGATTCATTATAAAAAGATACATTACCACCTGTAATTGGGATTTGAAACATTTCGGCCGCTTTTGACATGCCCTTAACCGCCATTTCAAAAAAGTAGTAATTTTCTGGCTTGTAGGGATTAGCAAAGTTTAAACAGTTGGTAATGCCAATGGGTTCTGCACCACTAGAAGATAAGTTCCGGTAACTCTCCGCGACAGTATGCATGGCGCCAACAAAAGGCTCTATGGCAACATAGTATCCATTTCCATCTACCGTAACTGCCATTGCTTGCTGCGATCCTTCTGTTTCGCTTTTTGGAATTTCATACACACCAGCATTTTGTCCTGGGCCAATAATGCGCATAATGCCAATGTCTGTATCATACTGCTCATAAATGGCTTTGCGGGATGCAATGTTAATATCGGAAAGTACCTTTTGAAAAAGACAAACTAAATCATCCTGATTGTTTTTAGCCTTTTCTAATGCATTCATACTAAAGGAAGTTTCTATATTATCTAAATAAGCAGGGCGTCTACTTTCTCTTTTATAGCGGGGGGCACCATCTTTATGTACCGCTAAAGA
>RFJE01000008.1 GCA_003695005.1 Candidatus Hydrogenedentota bacterium
ACTCAATCCGGATAAATCTTATGATGTTACCCCTAAATACAATCCACCTACAGAATTTACACTAGGTCATGCCTACCTTTTAACAGGAAACCATGTGTTTGGTTTCGCTACTTCTTTTCTATTCACAGAAAAAACAGAAAAGAAATTATCGTCTCAAGCAACAGAAACAGGAACTACAAAAATAAAAGGAGTTAGAGTCATTCTATCCTACCTTTACAAAAAAGATTCGTTTGAAATGGGAATTCGCCTTGCGCCCTTTGCGATGGGCTGGTTTGATGCAGAAAAATGCTATGAAGCTGGTAGTAAATCTTGTGCTACTTCCTCCAACACTTTAATTGCGCAGCCCAGCATTACCGTCGGGGGATCTCAAGAATTTTTTCATTTTGTTAAAATTTTTATGGAAGTGGAAGCGAATATCGGGATCCAAGATCAAAAATACCGTTTAGGGACGGCGGATCAAAATGGCCCTCGGTATTACAATACTTTCATAGATATTCCTTTTTCTCCAGCTTTGCGTTTTGGCTTCTATGCACCGATTTTTCCTATCATTCGAGCACATGTATATGCTGGGGTACGAACAGAAAAACAAGAAATAGCAGGCTTTTCGGATGATCCCGATAAGATTTTCCTAAATGTAACCACACAAGCAGAAGATTTTTTTAGCGGTATAGGCTTTACTTTTTTTCCAAAAGAAATGTACTCTTTTTTTATCGGTGCTGAATACAGGCAAGTCATTGATAAACCTTTTAATAATATCTATATACCATCCATTGCACGCAATGTAGATCAACAGGTTTCTACAAAATTACAAGTCCTTATTGTTAAAATTGGTGGTCGAATTTTATTTTAAAATTTTATTCCACAACCGGAATGGGTCCTTCTAGTTTCCCATCTCGAAATTGCTCCACAGCAGGATCGGAAGTTGTAAAAAACTCCTCTGCCGGCAAAATGGTATGAATTTTTCCACTTATCATAAGAGCAATTTTAGTAGCTAATTTGCGAGCTACTTTTTTATCATGAGTAATCACAATCGAAGTTGTTTTTAATTCATCCCGCAAATCTAAAATTAAATCCGCAATGGCATCGGAAAGCACAGGATCTAAACCAGCAGTTGGATCATCTAACAGTAAAAGCTTTGGATTCATAGCAATGGCTCTCGCAATAGCCGCTCTTTTTTGCATTCCCCCCGAAAGTTCCGAAGGCATTTTTTGTTCTACATCTTTTAAGCCGGACTTATTTAAACATTCTGTAGCACGTCTTAAAAGTTCAGATTCGTCTAAATCGGAAAACCTTCTTAAGGCAAAAATTACGTTTTCTGCAACTGTAAGAGAATCAAATAACCCCGACTTTTGAAAAACATAGCCGATATTTTTTTTTAAATTTTCTAACTCGACTCCTTTTAATTCATATATGTTTTGACCAAATAAAATGGACTCACCTTGCTGTGGATAAAAAAGCCCTACGATTGTTTTTAAGAGCATCGTCTTTCCACAACCATTTTTTCCCATAAGAACAAGAGTATCCCCCTCCCCCACTTCAAAATTGATATTTTGCAAAATATGCTTTTTCCCAACCTTTAAGTCTAATTCTTTTACTTTTACAATCACTCTTTTATCGTTTAAGTTTAAATCGGACAACAATTTCTCCTGTATCATTCACTTGTTTCCTTACAGGGCTGAATAGCATTTTCGCCACTCCGCGCTCTGCCAAAATATCTAAATCGGGATAACCAGTCGACTGTTTTAACCGGGTGCGCAAAACTTTTCCAGAGGGTGATACTTCCACCCAAACAATGGCCTTACCAAAAATACCTTTTTTCCGATAGTACAAAGGATATGGAATTTTCGGCTTAAAAATAATTTTTCTACCAGCAATGCTACCTTTTCCTGTTTTTCCTAATCCCGTTCGCCCACCCGGTATCTCGGAAGGTAGTTTCCCGTCACCTGTTTTTCCCTTTATATCTCCTTCGGATAAATTTTGATAATTGCCAGTTTTTCCCGCAATAGGGAAGCCAATTTTTGCTTTCTTGCCAGTAATTTTGCTTTTTGCAAACGAAAAATCATCCTGTTTTTTGCTTTTTGTTCCTTTTTTTGTGGTTGCTGTTTTAAAAAACTTTTCAAAAGCACTCTCTTCTTTCCCTGCCTCTTTTTTAGAAGTGATATTTTTTTTGTTGGTTTTTATCTTTTCCTTCTTTTGTTTTTTTTTGTAAAGAAGGAAGCTGAACATGCACAACAATAGAATCTTGTTCTCGAGGTGCTAAAATCCAAAGAATAAAAAGTAGAAGAGCATGAATGAGAATAGAATAAACAAATGCTTTTTTTTGTCTTTCCGACTCTTGTTCTCGCACCTTTGTGCCAAACTTTTTGGTGTACAAGAGATGGCAACGATTTCCGTTGGCTTATGAAGCTCAAAGACAAGAGAGTGTTTATTACAGGCATTGGTGGATTTATTGGTTCAAACCTTTGTAAGCGAGCATTGCAGGAAGGCGCAGAAGTTTTAGGAATTGAACTCAACCCTTTTCAAGCAAAAGAGATACTCGCCGAAGGCGCCGAGGTTATGATTGGCGATTTTACTAACGAAGATGCACTTACCCAAGGATTATCCCAAAACATTGATCTCGTATTTCATACAGCTGCTGTTGTAGAAGAAGGTGGCGATTTAGAAAGGTTCCGCGAAATCAATGTGCGGGGCACGGAAAAAGTAGCTAGCATTGCTGCTAAAAATAATGTGAAAGGCTTTGTACATTTTTCTTCGGTAATGGTATATGGATTTCACTATCCTGATATGGCAGATGAAACTTCACCGTTGCGTGGGGAAAATAACCCTTATTGCCAAACGAAAATTGAAAGCGAAGAAGTTTTACAGCAAGTTTCTCGAAACGAAAACTTACCGACTCTTATTATCCGTCCTGGGGATGTTTATGGAATAGGAAGTAAGCCATGGGTCATTCGTCCATTACAAATGATGCGCGATAGGCTTTTCTTTTTACCCGACGGGGGGGAAGGTATTATGAATCATGTCTATATTGATAACTTAATCGATGCTGTTTTTTTAGCGATTGAAAAGGATAAATGGGGGGAAGTTTATAACGTTACAGACTTAAAAGCTACCACCTTTAAAGAATATTTCTCTTGGCTAGCTCATATTGCGGATTTACCGGAACCGGCTACGTTACCCTCTCCTATTTTAAAAGCAATGATTTTTGCTCTGGAGAAAGGTGCGAGGCTTTTCGGACAAAAACCAATTGCTACTGTGGATGCAATTCACTTTTTAGAAAGAAAGTATCCCTATTCCGCACAAAAAGCAGTGAAAGAGTTAGGCTATTCTCCTAAAATAAATTTAGAAACAGGGATGGGGCGGATTCGTAATGCTATAAAACAAGGTTTACTCCGGTTCTAGTGTTACATCTTGTGTAGTCTCAAAACGAATTTGGATGTTGATGGGAAAAGCCACATCTTTATACCCTTGTTTCGTAACAAACAAAACTGACGGGATGGATCGCAAATCGGAATTTTCCCCATTTTGTGGCGGATACAGTTTTTCAATGGCATCATCAATAATGACCTCAAGTGTATACTTACCTTCTTTGTCGGAAAAAGTCTTTGTAAACCGATCATCCCCCTGCACCTGTATTTTCACTTCTGCTCCTTCCACAGGTTGGGTGAGATCGGAAGTCGCTGTTACAATTTTACCCGAGACTAAAGCACGCTCATTTGCACAGGATACAACAAAAAATAAAAAAAAG
>RFJE01000089.1 GCA_003695005.1 Candidatus Hydrogenedentota bacterium
ATGAGTTTAACACGCTCATTTAATAAATGGTTAATTTGAAGCTCCACGGCAATTTTCATAGCTTCACTATAAGTCCGATTTTGTTTTAGCATGTCTTCAATCGCACGCAATTCTGCAATATCCCTATCGAGAACTTCGAGTCTTTTTAAAACATGGACAAACTTTACAGGTGACATATTTCGTTTTCCATTTTAGCTATTAGCAGTCAATTCATTATCGGAAATTTTTTGCCTATAGTTAAGTGGAAGTGTTCATTTTATAGCAGTCTCCCCTTTAAAAATCAAAAAACTATTGTTTCTTTAATATAAACACATTTTCTTCAAAGACTTTCGCATTAGGGTTCCCTTTCGCAAACGGAGATTTTTCCATTAAATTTACACTTTCAACCAGACTTATTTCCCAGTCTTCTCCATATAGTTTTTGAACTTCCTCGTTGCTAACAGAAAAAGGAGGTCCTTGCATGGCCTCCGGATTATAATGAAATGCAATTAAAAGCTGTCCTCCGCCAGCTCGTGTGGCTTGTGTTATTCGCTTTGCATATTGCTTGCGACGTTTTGCGTCGAGTGCTACTAATGCTGCACGGTCAAATACCCAATCAAATTGATTTGCCCATGGTGGGGAATCCTGCAGAGCATCGGCAGCATAAAATTTTAAATTTTTAGCTTCATAACAAACGCCTGTCCCTGCTTGAGATTCAGGCGTTACGGAATACGGAATATCATTTTCTTGAAAAAATTCTAGAATCGCATCTTGCACAAACTCCACTGCAATTACTTTGCACTGCTGATTTAACAAGAAAACAATGTCTTTGGTTTTACCAGCCAATGGTACAAACACTCGATTTCCAAATCGCTCTTTTAGTCTTTCAATGTTTTTTTGCAAATGAGCATTTGGTTTTGCTTGATGAAAGCCAATTTGCCTTGCATCCCACCGCGATTTCCAAAATGAGTATTCCATATCACATTACCACAATTCTTGATCATTACCCTGCTGTATCGGCTTGTGCTTTAACCAACTCTGCAAATTCCCGAAAAATAAATTCCGCATCCCGCGGCCCCGGACAAGCTTCCGGGTGATACTGCACGCTAATGATAGGTTGCTTCCCATAAACACGAAAGCCTTCTATACTGTTATCATTTGGATTCTTTTCTAGAATTACTTTTTCGTATTGGTTTAAAGCTGTTTTCAGTGTAGCTTCTTCTGCCGCAAAGCCATGGTTTTGCGACGTAATATAAACATGTGAATTTTCTTCTGCTTTTACAGGTTGGTTCCCTCCATGATGTCCAAATTTCATTTTATGTGTTTTAGCTCCTAAAGCAATGGACAGCATTTGGTGACCTAAACAAATTCCAAAAATTGGCTTTTTAAAAGTTAGTATTTTTTGAATATTCTGAATACCGGTTTTAACAGCTGAAGGATCCCCCGGGCCATTGGAAAAAAAATATCCTGCTATTTCATCAGGATTAAAGTTTTGCCATTTATCCATGGGCGTATCTCCTGGAAAAAGGATTGGATTTAAACCTACGCTTAAGAAATTACGTAAGATATTGCGCTTAATTCCAAAATCGAGTACTGCAATTTTTGGACCATCCAGTACAGCTTGTGAGTGTAACCAAGTTTGCACTTCTTGCCCTCTAAACTCTGATACTAGATTCGAACCTTCCATAGAAGGGGAAGATTGGACAGCTTTTTTCTTTTCTTTTAACCACTCATGGAATTCCTTTTTGAGATGTATTTTATAAGGACTCCAGTTGTTTGGCAAAAGAAATATTCCCGATCGCATGGCTCCTGCTTCTCGAATATGTTTTACTAATGCGCGAGTATCTACGCTCGTAAGAGCCGGTACTTCGTATTTTTCTAAAAAAGAAACTAAAGATTCATTTGCTCTAAAATTTGAGTACGTCTCCGGATAATCCTTAAGGATAATACCCGATAAATATGGCTTATCTGATTCATAATCTTCTGTGTTACAACCGTAGTTGCCAATAGAAGGATATGTAAAACAAACAAATTGTCCTTTGTAAGAAGGATCGGTGATAATTTCTTGGTAGCCAGACATCGCTGTATTAAAAACGGTTTCTGCAAAGTAAGCTTCTTGTTTCCACTTGCCTAAAGCTTTACCGGTAAAAAAATTTCCGTCCTCTAAAACTAGAACTGCTGCTGACATACGGCAAAATAGAAACTCGTAACGCAAGGTAAACTTGTTATTTCGATGCCAATACATAAAAATAAGTTTTCGCTGTGTATAAAGCTTTACAATGCACCATGCATCTTGTTTTAGAAGGGATTGATGGTAGTGGAAAAAGTACTCTTGCAAACAATTTAAAAGAGTCCCTTGAAACCAAGATTCCTGTGTTAATGTATCGCGAACCTTCGGACTTAACCGAAGCAGGGAAAACTTTGAGGAAGCTGTTGCACGAAGAAAAGAAGGTTACGCCACAATTACAAAAACAAATGCTCGACTTGTTTTTAAAAGATAGACTAGAAAATACAAAGCATTACATTCATCCTTTTTTACAGAAAAACCCTAATGGAGTTATTATTCAAGATCGTTCATGGATTTCCACTGCTGCGTATCAGGCTGAGAATCCGAAACAAGCTCTTGTAATTGCCGAGTCGTACTTGCGCCGAAAGGACTTATATTCCATTGATTTATGTTTTTACTTAAGGATTTCTCCGGATGTAGCGATGGAAAGAATCCATGAGGGAAAAGAGCAAAAACAAGTTTTTGAAACGATAAAAGAGCTTGATAGGATTTTTGAAAACTACGAAACTATCTTTCGCAAACTTCGCTTTCCATTTCGTGTCATTCGTATAGATGCAGGGCTGCCGGCGGATAGCATAAAAGAAGTAGCTCTTTCTATATTACAGGATATGGAATGAAAAAAAGCCCGAAGAAAATTCTTGTAATTCGATTTTCCTCATTAGGGGATGTGCTTTTAAC
>RFJE01000090.1 GCA_003695005.1 Candidatus Hydrogenedentota bacterium
GAATCGCTGAATCTATATTCAAAATAGGGAAAAAAGGCTCCCTCACCTTTTTCGCAGAAAAAGGTGAGGGATGCTCAAACAGTCCTCGGCGAAGCCTGCGGAACTGCGCCGAGCAGGCCTTTTTTCCCTTTCACCGAGAATTGCTGGTAACCCCACGGGTTCAGCACATTGTTCCCACAAGCTCTTGACAAAATGCATGGACTTATAACATGGAGTTATGGCAGAAAAAATTGTAAATCCGGAAACACATGCACCATGGCAACGGGAATTTATTAAGAACATTGACGTTTTTGTAAAAAACGGCGTAAAAAAAGAAAAGGCCGAAAAATTACTTCGAGAATATATGCGCCTTTCGATGGAAACCCCTGTTCCAAAAGTAATGAAGACATTTGAAGATGAGTCGGCATTAGACGAAGTAGGAGTTTATACCCCAAGACAAGATAACCTTCGAGATTTTATGATTGAGTTTTTAAAACCGCTTTTAAAGAATTTTAAAGTAGAGGGTTTAGAAAACATCAAAAAAATTACTCCGATTTTAGGGAAAGTGCCGGTTACCATTGTGTCGAATCATCTTTCTCATTTTGATACAGCTGCCATGTATGGTTTGTTGTACTTGCAGGGGGGAGAGGCTCGAAAGCTTGCGGATTCTATGGTATTTATTGCAGGTCGATTAGTATTTTTACCGGACTTTACGCGTCTTGGTTTATACATGGTAAATTCCCTTTTAGTTTGCTCAAAGAAAGATATGACAGATAATCCTGCCATGGCTGATATTATGACACGCATTAACATGCGTTCTTTTCGTCAGTCGCAAAAGTTGCAAGCTGAAGGCAAAGTCATTGCTGTATTTCCGGAGGGAACTCGTTCTCGCACAGGCAGGCTTTTGCGTTTAGTGGATACTGTCTATCACTATGTAGCGAATAAGGTTATTTTGCCTGTTTCGCTTACAGGAACGGATAGGATTTTGCCGACAGGTACATTTTTATTTAATGCGGCTTCGGGTCAGTTGTCCATTGGCCGGCCAGTTGTCGTTGGCAAACTTGGCAAAGCAGAAGAGTTCATCCCGAAAGATTTTGATAGACTAACTGTTCCACCCGATGTGGACAAGAAAAAATACATCATTGATAATTTAGGCCTTTTAATTGGAAAAAATTTGCACAAGCACCGTCACGGTGTATATCGGAATTTGTACAGAGAAGATGTGGATGATAAGTCCGGCACAAAACTCATTACAGTGCCACAACGACCAAAGGAAAAAATTGTGATTTTAGGTCACACGCCTGCGGCGGTGGCAGCAGCTGCTATCCTTGCTAACAAAGAAGTGTTGATTACACTTTATACACCGGATTCTTCCGCCGTGGATGATTTCATGTCTGATTATATTGATAATCGATATTATCCTTTGTATAAGCTACCACCGAATATTCGTTATACTTCCAACCCTGCAGAAATTTTAGAAGGGACATTATTTATTCAGGCAGCTCGAGCTTGGGAGTTAGATGCCATTTACGAAACAGCCGCGCCGATTTTACAAAAAACTACCGGACCAATTATAAATATCATTAAAGGGTTTACGGGTACAAAGAGGCCTTTAATTACCGACCGCCTCGAAAAAGATTTTGGATTGGATCCTGCTCGCTTTGCTGTAGCTGCGGGTGCTAATTATCCCGATCAAGTAATGGAAAGGAAACTAACAGGCTTTGAGTTAGCAGCCATTAACACAATTAACTTAAACCGATTATTAAAGCTTTTTAATACAGGCTACGTTACTACAAAAGCGAGCATTAACCCTTATGATATACGAGGTGTTCAATTAGGGGGAGCGCTTAAAAGCATTTATGCATTAGGGGTTGGTTTGCTTGATGGCTATTATGCTCGTTATTTAGGTGGCAACACCGATAATACTTTGTTTCATTTATCCAATTTAATGTATGCAGAAATGCGTCATTTAGGTGTGGCATTAGGCGGTCGTGCTTCGACCTTTGCCGGTTTATCCGGAGTAAGCGATTTAATGCTTGCCTGTCATGGTCAGGATTCGCATGATAGAACCTATGGCTTTGACTTTTACAATGAAAATAAAGAAGGCATGGAAAAGTTTTCTGCCGGTTATTATGGAATTCGTGCTTTACCAAATTACGTACGCCTTAAAGATAAAGAGCATTTTATTGTAAAAGCCATTCATGCTATTGTTATCCAAAAACGAGATAAAGATAAAATTATTAACCATTTATTGGACAAAGTTCGTGATGCAGAAACCGTAACCCCCTTTGTAGAGTTTTAATGCAAACAGCTTTTCTATTCTACATAACTTTTGTTTTTAGTATTCTTGCTTTTTACCCCGAAAAAAAGCTATCCCCTTTTTTATATGTTGATTGTGGAAAATATGCTTTTACTTCGTCTCGCTGTGCAAAAGTACTACGCTATGTAGCCCGCCGTACTTTTCTTTCGGGGGCCTTATCAAGAACAAACAATATTATTTTGCAGGAATTTCCGTATCGCCGTGGTAAGAAAGTCTATTTAACTCAATTTCTAAACTTGCGTCCAGAAAGAAATCCGCGCACAGCTCGACGAATTTTATCCGAATATAGCTCTTTATTTTTACCTTACAAAAGCAAAAAAAGCAGTTCTTATTTATTTTATGGTGAATTTGAAACCGAAGATTCCAGAGCAATTTTTCAAAAAGACGTTTCAACCTTTTTAAAACGTCGTAACATTCATTTTTATTTCGAGGGTAGTTCGCAATTTAAGAGGATGCTAAAAGAAAAATTTCCGGAAAAAATAGGAATTGTCATGGATAGAAAAAAATTTTCTTTTTTAAAGAAAACATTGTTTCGGAAAAAGCAAATTTACGGAACTTTTTCGCAAGATAATTGTAAGTATTATGCAAAAATAAATCGAGTCGTTTAC
>RFJE01000091.1 GCA_003695005.1 Candidatus Hydrogenedentota bacterium
GGGATGCTAGGCAAGCTCTATTTAGAGCAATATAGCCGAGTTTATACCGATGCGGATTATTCTTCGGAATTTCGCTATCGCAATCCCGTCGCTAATGGCGATGCATTAGTCATTGGAATTAGTCAATCCGGAGAAACAGGAGATACCCTAGCAGGCTTGCATGAAGCTAAAGCAAAGTTTTTGCCGGTCCTATCTTTTTTAAATAATTTACATTCTACGATGGCACGAGAAAGTGATGCGATAATTGACTTAATGGCTGGCCCCGAAATTGGAGTTGCTTCTACCAAAGCTTATACGGCGGAAGTAATGAGTTTATTTTTGTTTTCTCTATACATGAGTGCTATTAAATGGATTTTACCTCGAGAAGAAAGGCAAAGAATTTTAGAGGAAGTCAAGTCCATTCCGGAAAAAATGGAAAAGGTGCTCAAAAATACAGAAAAGGTACAAGAAGTTGCGGAGTTTCTAAAAACTCACAATGATACTATCTTTCTTGGAAGAACATTTAATTATCCTTCGGCGTTAGAAGGTGCTCTTAAATTAAAAGAAATTAGTTATATACATGCATCTGGCTATGCAGGCGGAGAGTTTAAGCATGGTCCGATAGCTTTAGTATCCGAAGATGTTCCGGTTGTTGTTATTGTGCCAAAAGGAGAAATTCACAGGAAAATGATTTCAAACTTAGAAGAAGTAAAAGCTCGGAAGGGTAAAATTATTTCAATTATTACCGAAGGGGATGAAGAAGTAAAAAGTCTTTCAGATTATTGGTTAGAAATTCCCGAAACATCCGAAGCGCTTTCGCCACTTTTAACGGCTATCCCGATGCAGCTACTTGCATACTACACGGCGTTATACAGAGGATGTGATGTGGATCAACCAAGAAACTTAGCAAAGTCGGTTACCGTAGAATAGCATGTCTCGCGAGTCTAACGAGGAAAAGATAAGTTCTATCCTAAAAAAAATCAAAGGTAAAAAAAAACAAGAAGGACTTAAAGAGTTTTTTGATTATTTTTCGGATGATATTTATTCTTACCCCATTCGTTATTTTAATTTAAACGAAGACGAAGCTGGGGATTTTTATTTATATGCTTTTGAACGATTAAAAGATGGCAAGAGGTTATCGAGTTTTAAAGGGGAGTCCAAATTCACTACATGGTTTTTTTCGGTCTTGCGGAACTTATGCATTGATTTTTTACGCACAAAGCGGGAGCATGTAAAAACCGTTAGCTTAATTCGCATGGATCCGAAAGGGAATTTAGTGGATTTAATTGGCAGTATTCCAGATAAAGATTTTTTACCAACATCCGAGCAGGAAGAGTTTGAAAAGTTAGAAGCGAATTTAGCTACGCTTAAGATGGAAGAGCGAGTTTTATTTAAGCTTGCTTATATTTTATATTTAGATTTAACCTCTGAAGAATTAGAATGGTTAAGAAAAAAAAATGGGGTGCGTATGCAAAGCTTAATTAAGAAGTTAGCGGAATTAAAAGATAAGACTTTAAAAAAATCCGACTTAGCAAAAGAAATTGATGACAAACTTTCTTATCTTTTTCGGCAAATTACGGCTCTAGAGCGAAAAATTGTATTAGCTTTCCAAGAACATCCCGAATGGCCATACGAAAGTGACAAATGGTCCGAAACGTACGAAAATTCAAAACTTCCACCAGAGATCATAGAACAAATCCAAACACTGATGAAAAAGAAAGCCCGACATCTTTCTCTTTTAAAAGAACAGAGAAAGAAAATTACAGCAGCAAAAGCCCCCTATGCCGATGTTGCCGATTTAATGAAAAGCTCAAAAGGGGTTGTTTCTGTCCAATTATTACGGCTTTTAGAAAAATTACAAAAAATGCATAAGAGCTTATCGTAAAATTTCCCTTGGTTTACTTCCAATTTGCGGACCAATATATCCACGAGCTTCCAAAGCTTCAATAAGCCTTGCTGCTTTGTTATATCCAATGCGAAGTCTACGCTGTAAAAAGCTTGCAGATGCTTTCCCTGATTCTTTAATGATGTTCCATGCTTCTTCAAAAAGAATCTCTTCTTCTGCTTCTAAAATACTTGCATTGCTCGTTGGATCTTCGAGGGTAATATAGGAAGGCTTGCCTAATTTCATAACCTGTTTTACGACAGCTTCGACTTCATCGTCCGTTACATACGGAGTTTGGATCCGGATGAGTCCACCATGAGTTGGATGCTTAAACAGCATATCACCTTGTCCTAAAAGTTGTTCTGCCCCGTTGCCATCTAAAATAGTACGAGAATCTGTTTTTTGAGCCACTTGCAAAGCAATTCGAGCGGGACAGTTTGCTTTAATTAAGGCAGTAATGACATCCACAGATGGTCGTTGTGTTGCTAAAATTAAATGAATTCCTACTGCTCGTGCCTTTTGCGAAAGTCGTACAATGGAAGCTTCCACTTCTTTTCCGGCTACCATCATTAAGTCGCCAAGCTCATCAATTAAAATCACTATGTAAGGCATTTTGGGCAAAGGATTTTGTGATCGAAATTCTTTTTTATTGAGCTGTGCAATTTTTTGGTTATAGGTTTGTATATTGCGAGCTCGCATTTCGGCCATGTCTTCGTATCGGCGTTCCATTTCTTCTACAGCCCAAGCAAGAGCAAAAATTGCCTTTTTCGCATCTGTTATTACAGGATGTAACAAATGCGGGATATCGTTATAGTGTGATAGTTCCACTAGTTTTGGATCAATCAATAAAAAGCGAAGTTCTTCCGGAGTTTTATGCATAATAAAACTTGTGATAAAAGAGTTTACTGCCACTGACTTTCCCGATCCCGTAGCCCCAGCAATTAAAATATGAGGCATTTTATTTAAATCTGCAATGACCACATTCCCTGCAATATCTTTTCCAAGAGGCAGAGGAAGAACCCCTTCAAAATGACGATATTGTGGAGTATCCACAATATCTCCTAAATAAACTGTTTTTCGCTCTTTGTTTGGAATTTCAATCCCAACAGTGGATCGACCAGGGATCGGGGCTTCAATCCGAACGCGGAGAGCTTCTAAAGCCATGGCAATTTCATCCGTTAAACCAAGGAGTTTACTAACCTTTGTGCCGGCTGCTAATTTCATTTCATAGCGGGTAATAATTGGTCCTCGCTGTATGCCTAAAACATAACCTTCGATTCCATAATCTCGCAATGTCTTTTCTAATTTCGCAATCACTTCTTGCGCTTCTTCCATATCCGCTGGAGAGACACTTTCCTGACTTTTGCTTAATAAATTTGCCGGAACTCCATAATTTTTTGAACTTGCTACAAAGGGAGTAATCGAAGCTCGCTCCGAAGATGGATGATCTAAAATTTCTTCTACCCAATCTTCGGAAGAACTTACCTGTGTATTTTCTTGCAAATCGGAAGTTTCTTCTGAGGTATTTTGTTCTGTGAATTCTTCTTCTTGCTTTTGGAAAGTGGAAATATCACCTGCGGTTTCGATACTTAAATTTTCTTCGTTACTTGTTTCTTCTGTTGGTTCAGCTGCTAAAAAAATTTCTTGTTCCGCCTCTTGCTTTACATCATGACCGACCTTATTTTCTAAACGAACACTATCATACTGATTTTTTTCTGTGTATTTTGGAAAAGGCTCGATGTAAGCATAATACTCCTGTGGATCCTCTTGAGGTACATAAAAAGAAATTAGTTTCCCTGTGTTCTCTTGTTCCACCTGCGTCACAGAATGTTTCTTTGGCTCGAAATCGCTTTCTGTTGGTAAGTAGTCAGGAATTTTTACTTCTAAGACATCTTCATCTTCAATAAAAGACGTTTTATGCGAAAAAGCATTTTCGGATTTTTTTTCGGGAACGATGTTATCGCTAAAAGGTGAAATATAAAATTCTTGAGGTGAATCTTCTAAGGCAAAAATTCGAGGTTTGTAACTTGAACTTATTTTCTTGGGAAACTCATTTGGCTTTTGCTTTTCCAAACCTTGATTCGGCTTTCCTGAAGTCTTTTCCTGTATATATCTCTCTAATTTTTCCAGCTCTTTTGATAAAGCACTCTTTGGCTCCGGACTCTCTTGGATAGATTTTTCTTTCGTCGTTGCCGATTCATAATAAGTTTGCTTCCGGATCCAGGCCAATGGTTCGTCTTGTTTTATTTTCTTTTTTGTTATCCAACTCATACTACTTCCAGATTAAAATAAAACTTCCTAGTAAAAAAGTATAAATGGCAAAAGGATAAAATAGTAGCTTTTTCCCAATCCACATTAAAAGCTTTAACGAAAGAAGTCCTGCCACAAAAGAAGATAACGTTCCTATCACAATCCATAACCAGGGAATAGCAGAAATGTTGCCTGACTCAAGGAGGTCTTTTACTTCTAATCCCGTTGCTCCCAGTAGTGCCGGTATAGAAAGAAGAAAACTAAAACGCACTGCTTCTATCCCACTAAAATTGAATGCTAACGCTGTAGAAATCGTGGAGCCACTTCGAGAAATTCCAGGAAATACGGCTAAAAGTTGCGCGAAACCAATCATAAAGGGTTTATACCACTTTGCTTCGTCAGTCCGATAAATTTCTTCCGTTACTAAGCGGTATTTATGTTTTCGCTTTATTCTTTCCCCCATAAATAAAATAAAAGCATTCACTAAAAAGAAAATTCCGATTGCTGTAATGGAATTGACTGTTTTTTCCACGAAATCTTTATAAAAAGGAATGAGTAGTAAAGGTATTGTTCCTAAAATTAAATAAATAAAAAGCTTTCTTTCCGGCGAAGGCGTCCCAATTTTTTTAATAAGCCGAATTAAATCTCCCCGAAAAAAAATGAAA
>RFJE01000092.1 GCA_003695005.1 Candidatus Hydrogenedentota bacterium
ATAATATATTCATGGAATCACTAAAATAAGTAACCCATGGATTCCCTCCAAACCAATACTTTCCTACATCGGAAAAGTCTAACTGGATTTTCCTTACTTTTGGTTGGTAACTCATATTGTCCTCCTTCGTTGTTTTGCAAGAATATACATATTTTTGACAACGGTGTCGTCTAAAATGATAATTTTTTACCACTTTTTTGAACAAACGTTAAAAATAAAACAGCAGAAAAACCTGCGGAAGTAAACGTCATACTCATAATCATAATTTGATAGCGCACAGCAATTAAAGGATCAACGCCGGCTAAAATTTGTCCTGTCATCATTCCGGGTAGAGCCACAAGCCCCACAGAAAAAAGCGCATTCGTAATTGGGATAAGACCTGCTTTTAAGGCAATATTGCGTGCTTCGGTTTGTGCTTTTCCTGAATTTAATTCTGCAAAAAATCTTTCGGCAGCCAAACTAACCGCATTCATGCCATTGGCAAAACTCATTCCGGCTAATGGAATAACAATATTAGGCTTATACCATGGTGTGGCTTGTAAAACTAGCAATGCTGAATAAAAAAGAGAAAACCCACCACCAAGCATTACCGAAAGAAAGGCAATAAAATACAATTGTTTTCGCTGTTGCGGAACACTACTTAAGGCAATCCAAGCAGCCGCAGAAAGCATAAAAGAAAGTGTTAGTAAAACAATCCCAGCAGATTCCGTATGGAAAATCAAAGCAAGTACATAACCTACTAATAAAAGCTGAATTATCATCCGGAAAAAAGCATAAGTAGAGCGCTTTGACCCGCTACGCCACCGCCAAAATAAAAAAATTAAAAGCCCAACCAGAAAAAAAATAAAAGCTAACCTTGTTAGTGGAATTAAAACCGCTGTGTTTTTCATAGGGAAAAAAACAATGTAATGAGACAACGTCAATAGCAATTATTTAAGCAAAGGCAAAAAGGCCTGCTAGGCGCAGTTCCGCAGCCTTAAGCGAGGACTGTTTGAGCACTAGCAGGCCTTTTTGCCTTATTTTTAATTTGATTTCAGCGATACGGCGTTTCGCCGTATCGCTGGTCAACGCGCATGTCGCTCACCAAACAAAATACTTCCAAGTCGCACTTCCGTTGCACCCATCTCTGCAGCGAATAGGTAATCATGACTCATCCCCATGGATAAACGAGGTAGTTTTATTTTATACCGTGATTGGATTTTCTCGTGCAAAAGACGAGTTTTTTCAAAAGCAAATCTCGTATCACGCTGATACTGTTTGTCCTTTATGTTATAGTTCCCGGAAGGGGTTGGTCCTATAGTCATAAAACCTTCTAACTGCAAGCTTGGTTGCTTAAGAACACTTTCTATGAGGCTATACAAAACATGCTCATCTTCGGCTAAAATTCCTGATTTATTTTTTTCTCCCGTGGAATTTATCTGGATTAAAACAGATAAAGATTCATCTTTTTCTTGAAAGCGTTTGGCAAGTTTTGTAGCAATTTTTTCCGAGCTTAAAGCATCAAAACTCTGGATTTTACCTGGTAAATACTTTATTTTATTTTCTTGCAAAGGACCAATCAAATGAACTTGTAAATTCCATTTTTTTGCAATGTCGGCTTTTTCTCGAATTTCTTGCACGCGATTCTCTCCAATATGAGTGAGCTCTTCTTCGCGGCACAGTTCGTAAATTTCAGCCGGCCATGTTTTTGTAACTGCTACAATGGTAATCTCCCGAGAAAACCGAGATAAATTTTCTCTTACCATCTCAACATTTTTTTTAAATTGCTCTTTTGTTATCATACATCAATATGCTTGATAAGGCCTGTGAGAAGTACGATTCAATGTCTCTATAAAATCCGTAATTTGCACAGCAGTAATTTCGGAAATAAATTTTCGCTCAAAACGAAGACCTTTCTTCGTCCGTGTAAATATAAAAGTTTCGGGGAACCCGGTTAAGCGAAATTTCTTAAGAGCTGTGGAATCTGCCACATAAATAGGATAGGGTAGAGGAAACTGCTTTTTAAACTTTTCTACAGCGGCATAGGCATCTTTCAAAGCAATTTCTTCTGCCGCAGCTGCCAAATCCGATCCAATGCCAATGAGTGCGATTTGTGGATTGTTTTTCCACATCCCTGCAAGTTTCCGTAATTCAGGAACTTCCTTTTCGCATGGCGGGCAACCCGGGGCAAAAAAATTGAAAACTAAAATTTTTGCTTTTGGTTTTAAGTGAGTAATGTCTATTCTTTCTTGTTTCGGGAACGGACCATACACATTCGCTGTATAATCAATAAAAAGTTTTGGTTTCTGACAAGCAACAAAAAATCCAAGAATAAAAAGCAATACAAAATGTTTCATATTTAAGGATGAAAGGTTTTTACAGCCTGTACAATCCTTTCTAAAGCAGCTTTCTTTAATGTTGGATACAAAGGTAGCACAACAGCACGAGCATACATTCTTTCTGCATTAGGGTATTTGGAAGCAGGTAATGCAAGTAAGTGATGCAAAGGACCTGGCTGCATAATTTTACTTGTGGCAATTCGAAGCGAACGAAAGTACTTCATGGTAATCTGTGTATCTGCTTCAAAAAAAACGGGGAAACCTGTAAATGCATCACGAGCAACATTTTTCTCTAGCAGAGAATAGTAAGATTGATTGGCATGTAAATTTTCAACATAATACCGACCCAGGGCTTTGCGACGTTCTAATACCGATCCTAAATGTCCTAATTGCTCAATTCCTAATGCTGCTTGGTAGTCGGTAATGGTATAATCGTAACGAAGGCGGTAATTTCGGCTACCACTATGCGTTCGCAAATCCTTCATAATGGCATTTAATTTCTTAGAGTCTGTTAAAATAGCAGCACCTTTTCCAATGGTCATCATCATATCATCGTTTAGACCAAGAATCGCTGCATCCGCGTCCGAC
>RFJE01000002.1 GCA_003695005.1 Candidatus Hydrogenedentota bacterium
CCGAAACAATGGCTTCGGATTCTTTTGCCGTGGAAAGAGTTAACGTTCCTTCTCGTCCTTTTCGGATTACCGCAATAAAAGAATAACCTGCATGCTCGGCAATAGCTACTGTTTTTTCTAAAAATGGTCCATGAAAAGCAGAAGTGATAAGAGCAGAACTTTCTAGTGGCCTTGTTATTTTTTCGAGTGTAGCTAAAAAGGGCCGTTTTTTCATTTCTTGTCTTAATAAAATCCAAGCAGCATACTCTTGAGAAAAGTTGGCTAAATCTAGAAAATTAGCTTCATCTATCGATTCTAATGAATCTACAAAGTTTTCCTTTAGCTCTACTGCTAATGTTTTTACATTGATTCCATACTTAGGACCTGAAGAATCTGCGCACAAGTATAAAGGGGAAAATCCTTTTTTTTGAAAAAATGGTTTTAATGCTAATGAAACAAGATGAGAGTGCGTAACGCCGTCAAATGGTTCACTAATAATGAGTATATTTTTGTTCTGATGCGTTGCCTTCTGAAAAGCTTGCGGAAAAGTTTGCATGTACTCATCATATAATATAGCATATTCTTCTTTCGTGGCATAGCGAATGCGTAAAATAGAAGCTGCAAGCGCGCGTGCCGGATTCCCTTGTGGTGTACTAGACGCTGTAAATAAAAAACGAGCTAATTTTGTAGCAGACTCTTTTGGAAGGGGGCGAAAAGTAATGAGCTCTTCAAAAAGTGATGCTAATTCTTTAGGAACATGAAAGTAAGAAAAAGCTCTTTGATATTCAAAACAATTTTGTTCATTAAACAAATTTGGCCAAAGGGACTGTAAAATTTCCTTTTGATTTTGCTGTAACAAGCCTGCAAATAATACTGCTTCTTGAACGAGTGTGGATTTTTTTGCTTGGATATCGAAAGCACATTTTTTAATTAAATCTTTTGTTAATGGCCGACTGCCATGTTTGCCAACAGTAGCTGTGGAAATAGCTTCTTCGAGATTTTTACTTCCCTGAGGGGTCATTTGTCTTTCTCGGGAAAAAGTTCTCTAAGATCTTTTATTCTTGGCAAGTCCTTCCGGTTTGCTACGAATAAAATGCCTTTATGTTGCACAACGACTAAATTTTCCACACCAAGCAAAGCAATTTTAACTTTTTCACCTTCTGTATAAAGAATATTTTGTTTCGCATCCACGCCATAATAAAGGGTTGTCTCGGATTTAAAATTCTCATACTCATCGGCAGGTAAAATGCGGGAAAGGGCTTCAAAACTTCCTACATCATCCCATGTAAAATCTGCTTTAACGACGCCTAAATTGTTGGAATTTTCTAAAATCGCATAGTCAAACGAAATGGATGGCATTTTAGCAAAGTTTTCCGATAGCGCAGCTGCACTTTTTACACATTTTTCCGCTAATTCTAAAATTTCGGGGGCAGCTTGTTCTGCTTCGTTTAAAAGCCTTTCGGCAGTAAAAATAAACATGCCACTATTCCATAAGTAATTTTCAGAGTGATAGTACTCTTCCGCTGTTCGCGCATCGGGTTTTTCTTTAAAAGATTGAATTTCAAATAAATTATCTCCGCTAATTGGCCGACCTAAATGAATGTAACCATATCCTGTTTCTGCGCGGGTTGGCCGAATCCCCATACACCAAATTCTCTCATCTGAAAAAGGAAAGCAAGAGTCCACAGCAGAAATCCAATTTTTAACCGGCGAAATATAGTGATCTGCCGATAAAACCACAATTGGTTTTTTTAAATCTTTTTTTTGCTTTTTAAGCCATGCACAAAAATAAACAATGATTGGGGCTGTATTTTTAGCTTCCGGCTCTAAAATGAAGTTTTTTGCCGATAATTCGGGGACTTGCTGCATAATTGCTTTTTTTAATTTTTTATTTGTGCCAATAAAAATATTTTCGAGTCTCGTAATTTTTTTAGCACGGTCAATGGTTTCCTGAATTAAACTTTTATTCGAATAAAGAGATAACACTTGCTTTGGCTTGTCTTTACGAGAAAGCGGCCACAACCTTGTTCCGCTTCCCCCTGCCATAATAAAAATATACGGTGTTCGATTCATAATCCTAACTAAGAAAGAGAGCTTCAGTGTCAACTTTACAACAGCGATACGGCGAAATGCCGTATCGCTGAAATCGAATAAAGAATAGCTTACTTTACAAGGATTTGACATAAGAAATCGAGTAAATATTCTGGTATAACATACAAAGGAGGAATCATGAAACTTTGGAAATATAGTGGAATTTACTTAATGGCAACTGGTATTGTACAAATTCTAGTCGGTGTAATTGCAGAAAGAAAGACTATTGCTAAAATATGGGAGCAGGGCGTATTTAATACGGTAAACTGGGATTATCAATCTCACTTTTTATTTTGGTTTTTAACAGCTGGATTCTTTTGGGTGATTTTAGGCCATATTTCTCATCGAAAAATTCAGGCATTAAACCGGCCAATGCCAAAGGTTTTTGGATGGTATTTATTAGCTTTTGCAGTTATTGCGAGCATCTTGCAACCAATTTCAGGAGCATGGTTGTTTTATCCACAAGCTCTCATTATTCTTTTAGCAAAACACAATGCTTCCATTGAGGATTGAAAAGTTTGTAACAGATACACATTGACAGATCCCAAAATACCTTCTTACTTCAATAAGAAATACGAGAAAAAAGATGAGGTTCCATACTTCTGCTTTCGTCTTGATTCGTTAATTCTCACCATTTTCGTAAGGATTGCTAAATCTTTTCGAATGTAATCGCAAAGACATCCCTTCCATTGCTGGAATTAAATCAACGGGAATGGATTTTCGCCGAATGACTTTAAAGTAATGAGAATAAATTTTATCTAAATCTTCATCTGTTCGATTTGGGTCATAGTGTGTAATCATGACCTTTTTTACATTCGCTAATGCCGCAAAGTTTACACAGTCAGCAAAGGTAGCATGTCCCCATCCTCGATAGGCTTTATACTCATTTGGTAAATACTGACCGTCGGCAATATATAAATCAGCATTTTGAATATGATTTAAAAAAAGCTGATTTTGGTGAGCCGCTTCTGCGCTTATGGTTCCATCAGGCTCATGATATTTTTCATGATCTAATGCATACACTAATATTTTATTCTGGCATTGAAAACGATAGCCTAGAGTTCGAACTGGATGATTTAACTGAAAATAAGAACACTCAAACTCGTTGCCTAGAATAGGATCTTGACTTTCTTTTGCTTGCAGAGGAAAAAAGCGTACATGGGCATTCCATTTTCGAAGAGGAATCGGAAACGTAGAACGATGCACTCCGTGGAAAATTTCCCGTTTAAAACTGGAAATATCTTCGCCAGGCCCATAAATATTAACTTCAAAATTTTCTGCATACAGAGGCAAAAAATATGGTAATCCGCTAACATGGTCATTATGTGCATGAGAAATAAACAGGTAAATTTTTCGAAAAGTTTTTTGCTTTAATAAATCTTCGCCGAGTTTACGAATTCCTGTACCAGCATCAAAAATAACCGCTTCGTTGTTTAATGCTAAAAAATAGCAAGAGGTGTTCCCACCATATTTCATCATAGCGGGATAAGGCGCAGGTAAAATGCCACGAGTCCCATAGACATAAAACACCATACTTTATTTTCGGAAGGTTGCCTTATTTGCGAAAGCCTTTCCATATAAATAAAAAAACCTTGAACCTATGTCGAAACACAGATTCAAGGTTCAGAGTTGTACGGCGATTTGTATGTTTGCATTCTATGCGCTTTTTGCGCGAGGTAGTATCAAAATAATGTGAAAAAGAGCATCGGGGAAGCCTGTGCTTCCCCCTTATTATCGGTTATTACCGAAGAAGCTGAAGTACATTTTGCGGTCGTGCATTTGCTTGTGCTAGCATTGCCGTTCCCGCTTGTGTTAGAATCTGGTATCGAGTAAAGCTTGTCATGGTTTCGGCCATGTCTGTATCTCGGATACGTGATTCTGCAGCTTGGATATTTTCGTAAGCGTTCATTAAACCTTTTGCCGCATGTTCTAACCGGTTGTAGTATGCGCCTAAGTCTGCTCTTTGCTTAGATATAATGCGCAATGCTTCATCCGCTAATCCAATTACGGCATTTGCTTTTCCCGGTGTCGAAATCGAGATAAAAGTTAATACCGTAGGATTACGTAACCTTAAACCGGCAGAGGTCATGGTTTCAATAAAAACTCGCTCACGTTGGTGCATGTTAGCTCCCATGTGGAACCACATACTTGCTGTTGGGTTTAACCTTGCAAAGGAACCAGTCAACAACTTCATTTTGTTAAATTCAGCCTGAGAGGCAATTCGGTCGATTTCGTCAATGAGCTCGGAAACCTCTACTTGTATTTGTTGACGGTCTTCTTCTGTGTAAATACCGTTTGCAGCTTGTACTGCTAACACACGGATTCTTTGCACAATTTCTTGTGTCTCTTGCAAGTACCCTTCTGTTGTTTGGATAAAGCTCATGCCGTCTTCCGTATTCATTTCTGCGCGGCGTAAGCCTTTAATTTGTGTACGCATTTTTTCGGATACGGCTAAACCGGAAGCATCATCTCCCGCGCGGTTAATTCGCATACCGCTAGAGAGCTTTTCCATGTCTTTGTTGATTGCCCACTCTTGGAACTTTAGTGTTCTGTGTGTGTTAATGGCGCTCAGGTTGTGATTTATGATCATCTTCGTTTCCTCCTTGAAACTAATTTGGCATCCTTGCCTTTTCTTCCGTTTTGCTTTTGCAAGTTTCGGAAGCTTACGTTAAAAGTATCGATTTCTTAAAAAATTCCTTAAGAATTTTTTTCGTGATTCATTACGGACTCAAAAAGAAAAAATTAAAGTTTAGGGGTGGGGGTACCGATGAGGATGTAATTCATTTTTTAATTAAAAAAAGAAATTCTCGATGTGGCTTTTCCATTTCTCTCACCCAGTCTCTAGTCCAGGTCATGGAA
>RFJE01000093.1 GCA_003695005.1 Candidatus Hydrogenedentota bacterium
AGAATATACAAAGTGGGAAGAAATTGCACGAGAAAAAGAAAACCTAGATTTACTCTATGAACAAACTTTTGAAAAGTGGCAGGAAATCGAAAATAAGCTTTTAGAACTCAAAGGAGAAATTCATGTATGATGTAATTATTATTGGAAGTGGAGCAGGTTCTTTAACTACAGCAGCTTTGCTTGCAAAGCTAGAAAAGAAAAAAGTTCTTCTTTTAGAGAGACATTTTAAAGCAGGTGGATTCACACATATTTTTAAGCGGAAACAAAAATACCTTTGGGATGTAGGAGTGCATTACATTGGCGACTTACAAGAAGGTGGCTTATTGCGTCAAATTTTTGATTTTCTAACGGATAAAAAACTGAAGTGGAAAAAAATGCCCTCTGTTTTTGAAAAATTTGTGTATCCCGATTTTACCTTTGCGGTAAAAGATAACCCTGATGAATATAAACAAGATTTAATAAACATGTTTCCGGAAGAAAAAGAGGCCATTGAGAATTATTTTTCTGATATAAAGCAATTTAGCCAGTGGTTTGCAAGGCATATTACGCTAAAAGGCAAACCGGCTTTTTTTAACGAAGTAAAATCTCATCCGGCAAATCCAAGAATTTCTAATCCCCTCATGAGCACAGCCGACTACATGGAAGCAAACTTTCAAGATAAAAAGTTACAAGCATTGCTATGCTCGCAATGGGGAGATTATGGCTTGCCACCTAAACAAAGTGCCTTTGCTATTCACGCCACTGTAGTGAACCATTATTTGCGAGGGGGGTATTATCCAGTCGGATCTTCTTCCCAAATTGCAGCAAATATATTGCCGGCAATTCAAGAAGCCGGCGGAGACATTCTTTTAAACAAAGAAGTTCAAGAAATTATTGTGGAAAATGGAAAAGCAATTGGCGTACGCGGATTAGATGTCCGTAAACAAGAGCCATTTGAATTTTATGCCAATAGCATTGTGTCTGGAGCAGGTGCTTATCGTACCTACGTGCAATTTTTAAAAGGTCAGTTACAAGAAGAAGCAAAAGCAGTTCAAACATTTTACAACAACTATCCTGTAACAACAAACATTACTATTTATTTAGGTTTAAATAGAAATCCTGTAGAGTTAGGCTTTTATGGCGAAAATCACTGGATTTATTCTTCGTACAATCACGAAGAAAATTTTGAGAAACGAACTCAATTTTTGCAAACTGGAGAAATTGGTGGTGCTTATCTTTCGTTTCCCTCGTTAAAGGATGAACATACAGAAGCCGAGGGACATACTGCCGAAATTATTGCTTTTACCGATTATGCACCGTTTGCTAAATATGCCAATTTGCCATGGAAAAAACGTGGCGAAGAATACGAAGCTTTAAAACAAAAAATAGCAAAAGCTTTTCTTGACTACATAGAAAAGCATTATCCCGGATTTCAAAACATGGTAGATTATTTAGAAGTTTCTACCCCGGTTACGAATGAGTTTTTTTCGAATCATCCACTTGGATCTATTTACGGGATTCCTTCTGTTCCCGGGAGGTATCACTCAAAAGAGGCAGGTTTTACTGTGCCAAAAACAAGGATTGAGAATCTCTATTTAACAGGCGTGGATGTATCATCCCCGGGCGTAGCAGGCGCTGTTATGGGAGGCATAAGTGCTTTCATTGCGATGCATCCAAAATGGTCGCTCCTTAAAATCCTAAAACAAACATGATTGATTTTCATAAGCCAACCTTTGTTGGTACAGAATACCAATACATTCAGCAATTAGACAAAGACAGAAATTTTTTTGGTGATGGACAATTTAGTAATGCAGCGCGCAAACTTCTTTTAAAAGAATATGGAGCACAGGAATGTTTGCTTACTTTTTCCGGCACAACGGCACTAGAAACGATGTTTCGTCTTTTGCCAAAGTCCGAAAAAAAAGAAGTGATCGTTCCTTCGTATGGGTTTGTCTCTTGTGCCAATGCTGTGCTCAATGCAGGCTTTACTCCTGTACTGGCTGATGTATCGCCAGAGACGTTAAGCTTAACGGTGGAGACAATTGATCAGGTAGCTTCTAAAAATACAATTGCTGTTTTGTTTATACACTATGGCGGGATTGTACAGGCCGTTAGCCAAATTCGAGAATATTGCAAGGACAAAGGTATATATTTTTTTGAAGATGCTGCTCTTTCTCTTTTTGCAAAACAAAACAAAAAGCTTGCTGGCACAAGTGGCGATATGAGCATATTAAGTTTTAATACCAAAAAATGCTTACACTGCGGTCAAGGCGGTGCTTTACTGATTTTTGACTCTCAATTTATAGAAAAAGCACATATCTATAAGAACCGTGGGACAAACCGGTTAGAGTTTGAAAAAGGAAAAGTTCCTTTTTATGAATGGATTTTTCCGGGAAGCTATATTACTTTATCGGAAATCAATGCTGCTTTTTTATGGGCTCAACTAGAAAAAAAAGAAAGCATTGTAACAAAGCATCGGGAACTTTTTTATATATACTATCAAGAGTTAAACCTTACTGCAAAGCAACATAATATCGTACTTCCTTTTATTCAGAAAAATGCAGAACCAAATGGAAGTGAGTTTTTTATACGGCTTAACTCTTATGATG
>RFJE01000094.1 GCA_003695005.1 Candidatus Hydrogenedentota bacterium
AAAATAGAGTTTACTATATAATACCAAAAGAGGGGTGAATTTTACAGTTTTTGAGATATTACTTTAAATAAAATTCCAAAATTGTGCCAAAATAGGCAAAAATGAGACCTAATCCCGCAATTTTTTCTTGCTAGGGAAAGATGAAGCACTACCATCATGACTCATACAAGTGGTGCTTTTGTATATAGTGATAAACAGATTCTGGTAATTCCTTTTGCAGGCTGCGCACGTTTTTACGGAAAGCATCTTGCCGAGCTTGTGTGGATGATTCGAACCCTGCAAACTCGGGTAAAACTTCATATTGTAAAAAAGGAATTTTTGGAATGTGAATGTTTTTGCTATGTCTTGGAATGACCCAAAAGGTTACAAGTTTTGCAATTTCTTCGGGCTTATACCAGTTTGGCAAAGCTTCAAACATATCCTGACCTAATAAAAAAACAAAATCTGTATTTGGACAGTAGCCTTTTAGCTTTTGCAATACTTGAATGGTATAGTTTGGCTTTGGTAAATATCTTTCGAGAACAGATATTTTAGCATACCGTTTTACAAATTCATTTTCATTTAGTAAAAGCCGTAGCATTCGAAAACGATGCAAAAAAGAAACATTGCTCTTTTTTTTATGTGGTGCAGCAGCAGTTGGTAAAAAATATAAAACTGGTTTTTTCTTTTTTTGGATAGCATGCTCGATTGCCATTTGCGCCATATTTAAGTGAGAGTTATGTGGTGGATTAAAGCTCCCCCCAAAAAAAATTACAATGTCTGCCCTACTCAACTTATTCTCGAATCTGACCTTGCCCGCGCAAAATGTACTTGCTTGTTGTTAAATCGGCAATGCTCATAGGGCCGCGAGCATGGAGCTTTCCTGTGGAAATGCCAACTTCAGCTCCAAGGCCAAATTGTCCGCCATCATGGAAGCGGGTAGAACAGTTCACAAAAAGAGCTGCACTGTCTAGTCGAGAAGTAAATTCATGAGCAGCTTCTAAATCACGCGTAACAATCGCCTCCGAATGTCCCGAAGAGTATTCGCTAATATGCAAAATAGCTTGTTCTAAATTCTCTACAAGTTTTACAGAAATTTCTAAATCTAAATATTCTTTATGATACCCTTCCTCGGTTAAATTTTCACAAGGAATGTTTAATTTCTGCAGCTCGGCTTGTGTTTTGCTATCTCCTCGTAGGGTCACGCCGGCTTCTTGTAATGTCTTTAAAATTTGCGCAACTTCCGGGTAATCTTTATCTAAAACGACACATTCCGCAGCATTACAAACAGACGGTCTTTGTGTTTTTGCATTGATAAGAATTTTCGTAGCTTGATCGGGATCTGCAGTTTCATGGATGTAAACATGACAGACCCCTTTGTCATGTTTTACAACAGGAATTAAACTATTTTCCGTTACAAAGCGAATTAAGCCTTCTCCACCTCGTGGCACCACTAAATCAATATAAGCATCTTGTTTTAAAAGTTCAGGAACTAAATGCCGACTTGTTTTATTCATGAGCTGGATTGCATTAGAAGGAAGCCCTGCTTCGGCTAAAGCTTTTTGGAATAAACTCGCTAACAATTGATTACTCACAATGGCTTCTTTTCCACCTCTTAAAATGGCCGCATTAGAAGATTTTAATGCTAGAGCGCCGACATCTACGGTTACATTCGGACGGCTTTCATAAATAACAGCAAGAACCCCAATCGGAACCCGAATTTTATTCAACTCAATCCCATTTTCTAACTTCCAACCAGCAATGACCTCACCAACAGGATCTTTTAAATTGCGAATATCATGGAGAGATGTAATAATAGAATCAATTACTTTATCGCTTAATTGCAGCCTTTCGAGCAAAGCTCCTGAAATTCCTGCTGCCTCCGCATTTTCTAGATCCACCGCATTTTCTTGCTTAATTTTCGATCGATTTTCTTCGAGCAATTTCGCCATAATTTCTAGCGCTTTATTTTTTTGCGCTGTACCTACCGATCGCAAGATGGCGGATGCTCTTTTTGCTTCTTTACACAAGTTCGCAATATAAGCTTTTTCATCTGCTGTAAGTTCTTTCATAGCCCTTATTTTTATTTTAGATGTAACATGTAAAGCTATTGCGGTGGTTTCTCTACCCTATCAAAAATAAAATCAACGTGATTTAAATATGACTTCGGGTCAAAAACAAAATCCCACTTTTCTTTTGGAATCTTTTTTAAATCAGGATTTTGCTCCAGTAAATTCCGTAAATTGCCACCTTGTTGCCAAACTTGCATAGCTGCATTTTGCACAATTTTATAGGCTTCTTCGCGAGTGATTCCTAATGTTTCAGTAATGACTAACAAAGCACGGGAAGAATACATAAGCCCACCGGTTAAATTTAAAACTCTGTCTATATTTTCCGGATGAACATGTAAGTTTTCCACTACAAATTTCATTTTTATTAGCATGTATTCTAGTAAAGAAGTGGCATCCGGTAAAATAACTCTTTCGACAGAAGAATGCGAAATATCCCGTTCATGCCACAGTGGAATATCTTGCATTGCTGTATTTTGGTATCCCATTAATGTGCGTGCGAGTCCACACATCCTTTCGCATAAAATTGGATTGCGTTTATGCGGCATGGCCGAAGATCCCTTTTGCCCTTTTTGAAATGGCTCTTCCACTTCGCGTGATTCTGTTTTTTGCAAAAGGCGAATCTCCTGTGCTAACCGAGCAATTCCCTGTCCGGTTAAAGCAATGGCATTTAAAAAAACTGCATGTCTATCTCTTGGTACTACTTGTGTGCTAACAGGCTCCACTTTTAGTCCTAGTTTTTCTAACACATATTTTTCAAGTTCAGGCGGCAGTTGAGAATAGGTTCCTACGGCTCCTGAAATTTTGCCATAAGATATTTCTTCAATGGCTTGTTCTAACCGATGATAGTTACGCAAAGCTTCCGTGTAATATCCTAATAGCTTTAACCCTAATGTGGTTGGTTCAGCATGCACACCATGAGTACGGCCTGCTACGGGTAAGTCTTTATAGCGAACAGCTTGCTGATAAAGAGCTTGTAAATATGCCTTATTGGCTTCTTGGATTTTTTTACCTGCTTGACGCATTAAAACCGAAAGTGCCGTATCCACCACATCCGATGAAGTCATACCAAAGTGAACAAAGCGAGAGGCAGGACCTATATTTTCTGCCATGTTGGTTAAAAAAGCAATTACATCGTGATGGACTTCGGCCTCAATTTCTAAAATCCGCTGAACATCAAAACTTGCTTTTTCGCGAATGGCTTGCATATCACTATCGGAAATTTTTCCTTGTTGGTTCCAGTACTCACAAGCAGCAATTTCAATTTCTTTCCAAATTTCAAACTTATTTTCCAAAGACCAAAGTTTGCGCATTTCAGCAGTAGAATATCTCTCAATCATAATGATAGTTTTTAAAAAGAAGAGTCGCGGTAAAGTTATCTTATTTCCCGATACAAAACCGGCTAAAAATCCGTCCTAGTACTTCTTCATTGCTAATTTCTCCAGTAAGCTCTGCTAAAAAATCCATAGCTGCATGCAAAGCAGCCACTACCATTTCTGTGGATACTTTTGCCTGTGTAAAGCGAATGGCATTTTCAATCTCTCGTAAAAAGTTTTGAAGCGCTATTTTTTGCCAAGCTTCTAACAAGTAAGCACTTTCGGTTTCGGTTTGTTTCGCATATTCATGAATTTTAAGCCTTAAAGTATCCATATTTCTTTCGTGAGCAATGGATACAAAAAGCAAATTTTCTTTTTTACCAATCACTTCCGGTAACAAAATGCCATTTCGTTTCCAATCATCATGTAAAATGTCTATTTTATTTACAATCCACAAAGTCTTTTTATGAAAAATAGCAGAGTCTAATGCCATGAAAGGTTTGCAGGCTTCCGAAGGTGAGAGAGATCCATCTAAAATCCAAAGAATAAAATCTGCTTTTTGAGCAATTTCCAGACTTTTTTCAATGCCACGCTGTTCTATGGTATCAGATGCATGATTTCGAATACCCGCTGTATCTAAAAAAACAAAAGGAATCCCTTCAATTTCAACAGATGCTTCCAAATAATCCCTCGTTGTACCAGCAATGGGCGAGACCAATGCTCTTTCATGACCAAGCAAATAATTTAATAAAGAAGATTTACCAGCATTGGGTGCTCCTAAAATAGCTGTTTGGATGCCACTTCGCCACCTTTCCACTTCATTCGAAGCTAAAATGGCTTTCTCTGCTTTTTCTTTTAACTGTTTCAAATTGCTTAATTTTTCTTCCTCTGATAAAAACTGAATATCTTCTTCAATAAAATCTAACTCGGCCGTACAATCGGCAAGTACATTTAAAAGAGAACTACGCAGTTGTAAAATTAAAGTCCGAAATTTCCCTTCTTTGTTTTCGCGCGCAAGCTTTAATTCGCGAGCACTTCTTGCGGATACAATTTGCTCAATGGCTTGTGCTTCGGATAAATTTAGTTTTCCATTTAAAAAAGCTCGTTTCGTAAATTCTCCAGGACGAGCTTGTTCAAAACCTAAACGAAAAAGCTCTTGCAATATCCTATCTAACACCAGTGGGTTTCCATGCGAAAAAATCTCAAAACTATCTTCTCCGGTGTATGAATGAGGTGCTACATAAGGAATCAAAATTACATCATCTAAAATTTCTTTATCTTGGCTTACGATATTTCCATAATGAGCATAACGTGGCTTGTCTCGCAAAGACGAAGATTTTCCTTTTCCTTGAAAAATTTTTTGAATGAGATCTAGGGAATTTTCGCCGCTTGCCCGTATAGCGCCAATGGCACTTCTCGCAAGCGGCGTAGCTACCGCACAAATTGGCGGTAGTGGCTTTTGCTTCATGAGTTAGGCAAAATCAGGGTAAGATTCATTACTTTTTGGTTGTGGAGGATCTTCCGGTGTACTTTCTTCTTCGTACATTTCAGGGGGTAACTCTTCCTCTATTTGGTTTTGTACATTTTCGGGAATTTCCTCTTCATCAACTTCCCGCACAGTAACGGTTTCTTCTACTACCAAAGCTTTGTTTTCCGATTTTGCCGGAATAATCCAAACCTTTTTATACGTACCAACACCTTCGGATTCTGTACTAACTCGATCATCATCCTGCAGTTCCATGTGAATGATGCGCCTTTCATAAGGATTTAATGGATCAATGGAACGACGGCGTCCTGCCCGAATGGCACTATCGGCAACTTTACGAGCAAGTTCCGCTAAATACTTTGCTCTACGCTCTCGATAGTTTTCTAAATCCAATAGAATTTTCGGCTGCGTTCCTGTAAATTTTTCCACTAATATATTCGCTAAAAATTGGATGGTCTCCATTGTCTTGCCACGTTTTCCAATAATGTTACCGGCATCGGGACTTTCTAGCTCCACATACATTTTACCTTCGCTAGTTCGCTCCATTTTTTTAATGGCTGCTTGGTAACCCATTTTATGCAAAATGGTTAAAAGGGTTCCACGGATAACGACTTCTTCCGGTGTTTTTCCTTCCACGGGATATACATGATAGACAGATGGTTCTTTCGATCCTAAACCTAAAAAACCTCCCCCTCCTTTTTTATAGAGTCGTACTTCTATTTGGTCGGGACTTACCCCTAAAAACTCGGCACTTTTCTCAATAGCTTCCTTGTCATTTTTTGCATGAGTTTCTAACATATACATTTTTCTCTCCTATTCACTATTTTCATCAGAACGAATATCTGTAATCCATTGCTGTAAAATGGTTAGTAAATTTTGCACAGTCCAATACAGCACAACCCCCGATGGCATACTCCAAAAGAAAACTAACATAATCAGTGGCATAAATTGCATTACTTTTTGCTGCTGGCTATCTCCGGAAACTGTTGTCATTTTGGTTTGCACAAACTGTGTAGCCGTCATCACGAGTGGTAAGATATTGATATGAAAACCACCAATGACCGGAATACTTTTTGCTAGCACGTAAACAGTATCCGGCTCACTTAAATCTGGTATCCATCCCGGAATAAACGGGGATTTCCAGAGCTCATACGCATCGGAAAATGCACTATAAAGAGCAATAAAAATAGGAAGTTGTAAAATCATAGGTAGACAACCACTCACTGGATTTACTTTATGCTCTTTATACACTTGCATGAGTTTTTGCTGCTTAAGCTGTGGATTGTCTTTATACTTCTCGTTAATTTCCTGAATCAGCGGCTGAATTTTGTGCATCTTTTTCATGGAATCCGCCTGCTTCTGGTTCAACCAATAAAAAGCAAGCTTAAATAAAAAAGCAAATAAAATAATGCCCACACCATAATTTGGTATAAAGCCATAGAAGAACTGTAATATGGCTACAATTAAATCCCGAATAGGTGCGGTAATCCCAAAATCAAATGCTTTGTATAATTCAGGATGAAGTTTTTTTAAAGGCGGAAATTTTTCTCTATACTCTAAACCTGGCTCTAAAAACTCTTTTACCTTTGGCCCCGAAAACATTAAAAACTTTAAAGAAGCTTCCTGGCCTGAGGCAATCGTTAAAGCAGGTAAATGCTCGTGAATTTCATGCTCTTTTTCGCTGGCTTTGTAAAAAATATAAGCACCTTGGTTTGGCTGCATTGGTTGAACGGCTAAAAGCATAAATCGAGAAGCATTCCCGTAGTAGTCCACTGGCGTTGTAAGAACTTTATTTTGAGATTTACTTTTCCCGCCACAACCTAAGAATCCGCCGCCGGAACCACCACGCAAAGTTTCAAAATCTCCCGCTGTATAATAAAAGTTATAGTAACCCCGCTTCCATCGGGAAGTCAGGTATTTCGGGTGTGGACCTGTAATTTTGCTAAAAGGAACAAAGTACAACTGACTTAATGTAACGATTTTCTGATTTAGATTTTTAACTTTCCACTCATATTCCCAAAAATGTAAAGTTTTATGAAAATGAAAGATTTTTTGAAGCAAAAGTTTTACTTTTTTTTGTGAGTTTTTCGCATCAAATGCTAAAAGCGGCGCTTCTGCTTTTACTACAACCCAATCACCCTTTTCTTCTTTAGTTAGCTTAAAAAGAACTTTATCTGTTTTCGCACGATTGACAGCAGACGAATAAATACGCATTGGCATTGGTTTACTAGCTAATTCAATGCCATCTTTTAATTTGTGTTCTTTATCTAAATGCTTAAATGATGTAATGATGGCCCCTTTCGGCGAAAAAGTAACCTCGTAATATTTTGTTTGGATGGTTAAAGGCTGGTTTTGCATTGTAGCGCCTGGTAAGGCTACAATTTGATCGAAAGAATCCGCATTTTTAGATTGTTGAACCGTAGCTTCCTGGCTCGTATTATTTTGCAACAAGCCTGCTTGAGCAAAGACTCCACTTGCTAATGTTACAAAAATAAGAATTGGTTTCATGAATATCCTTTTCCACATGATCTTGATTCCTAATCGCTTAAAAGCTTGTGCATCGGTAACCAACGGCTTTCTCCTTGCACGAGCTTACAATACGGGATAAACTGAAACTCCGACTGACACGGTAAAGCAGGAATTCAAGCTACTGACAGCCAGCGATACGTCGACACGCCGTATCGCTGTCCCTCACCTTTTTCTCTGAAAAAGGTGAGGGACAAAATAGGGAAAAAAGGCCTGCTCGTGCTCAAATCCCTCACCAAATTACAAATTTGGTGAGGGACGGAAACTGCGCCGAGCAGGCCCTTTTAATCAGGTCTTTTGCAAGTAAGCAATGCTTATTTTTTACGTTTTTTTAAAGTATTTGTAAATTTTTCGCAAGGATGTTCTCCGATATCTGGTCTCATTGTTTTTTCGCATGAGTTTTTAACAAAGAAGTTTTTGCATTTTTGTGCTAGTTGGTATTCTGTTTTTGTTAAGGTAAAACTCTTGCCACCAATATCGCGCATAAACTTTTTTTTAGACCGCTGAATGCAAGTCTTTGTAGTTTGCCGATATTTGGGAAATTCTTTTTTCATGCAAGCTACTTGCTTTTTGCATATCCCTCTTACAACATCGTCAATTACTTTTTCTACTTTACGGCTCCCTGCCCATGAGAATTGGACAGCCGTAAAAAGAAATACAGCTAGCGCCACTAAACTTTTCATTTCCCCTCCTTTTACTTTATGGTTTAGCGCAACTTATAATATAGTTGCGCTAAACCATAAAGTAAAAGG
>RFJE01000095.1 GCA_003695005.1 Candidatus Hydrogenedentota bacterium
CTGTACTATGACAGGGGGGCTACTTTTTCCAAAGATATGAAAATTGCTGTGGCCGCTGCAAATACATTAGGGGGATCGACTGCAGTTTATACAGGGGTCTCTTTTCGTCCACCTCGCGAAGTTCTTAAAAAGTGGCGGGAAGAATTCGGATTAGATTTCCTAACGGATTCCTATGTAAAAAGGACTTTAGATAAAATTGAAAAAGAAATCCATGTGCAAACTTTAGACGAAAAATGGGATAATGATAATAACCGCTTATTTGCACAAGGTTGTCGCAAACTTGGGATTGAACCAAAAAGACTTCGAATTAATATTAAAAACTGCAAAGAGCAAGGATTTTGTAATTTAGGTTGTACAAGTGGTGCAAAGCAAAGTACGCTAGAGGTGCAAATTCCAAAAGCATTAAAAGCAGGGGCGGATTTAAAATGTAACACCACGGTGCAAGGAATACGAGAAAACGAAGTTTTTGCAATCCATGCAAGCGGGGAAAAAGTTTCTTTTCGAGGGAAAAAGATTGTGGTAGCAGCGGGTGCTTTACGCTCACCAATTTTACTTCAAAATTCGGCAAAAGAACTTGGAATAAAAAATTCTAATTTAGGTCGGTATCTTACATTGCATCCTGCATATAACTTACATGCTGTGCATTCACAAGTCCTTAAAAATTACAGGGGGTTTCCAAAAACTTATTATGTGGATAATTTTTCCGAGACTGACCACTTTTATTTAGAAACTTCTTTTTATTATCCAGGAGTGACAGCGAAAAATATTCCAGGTTTTGGACAAGAACACTTCTCGTTAATGCAGGATTACAATAAAATGATGTCTATTTTAATCTTATACCATGATTTACCTTCTAAAAAAGCTAGGGTATATGCAAAAAAAGGGAAGCTTGTTTTGTGCTATCCTATTGATTCTCGCTTAAAGAAAGCTATGGCAAAAGCGATACGGCAAAGTGTCCGGATTTTCTTTGCTGCAGGGGCACAACAATTAAAAGTACCTATGAGCCAAGGGCGTCTTTTAACCCCTAAAGACGAGCCATATTTAGAAAAGCTTATACAGGAAAAGTATTTTGACGCGGCTAAAGAACCGCTTTCTAGTGCACATCCACAAGGTGGATGCCGCATGAGCTCATTGCAGAAGAGGGGGGTTTGCACAGTAGAAGGGCGGGTTTATGGAACAAACCATGTTTATGTAGCGGATGCTTCTCTTTTCCCGACTTCTGTCCATGTAAATCCGTACGAAACAGTTATGCTCCTTGCCAACTATGTAGCAGAAGTGGTAGCTTCTGAAGTTTAATTTGTATATTAAGGTCGTACTCCCATTTGGTCGTACAAAGCTTTTATTTGTTTATACCAGGTGAGGGTTTGTTGGCGATACATTGCAATATTATGAGTTTCCCTTGCTAAATTCTTTTTTTCCAAAGGATCGGCTTGTAAGTGATAGTATTCATCGGGACGGTTGTTGAACCAATAAATATATTTTTCAAACTTATTTACAAATCCAAGGCATGTATAATTTTTCCAACAACTTAAGTATACATTGCGTGGAGACTTTTGAATCCGCATAAAGTTAATTCCGCGGTAATGATTGTTTTCAATTTGGTATCCTAAAAAGGGAATGATGGTTGGCAAATAATCATATTCAGCAACTACTTTCCGAATTCTTAAATTTGTTTTTCTTAAAGGATCGTGAATTAAAACAGGAATTCTTAACGTTTCTTCATAGAGATGGTTTGAGTGCCCGCGAAAACCATGCTCATAAAAAGCTTCGCCATGATCGCCCGTAATTAAAAAAACCGTGTTTTCATAGTAACGGGTTCGTTTAAAAATATCAAATAAATCTTTTAAAAAGCTATCTACGTAAGCCACTGTATTTAAATATCGATTAAAACGAGGATTAGTTACATATTGCTTTATTGGCCATCCCTTTGGCACACCATACGGATGGTGAGATGTGTTTGTTAAAAAGGTAAGCAAAAATGGCTTATTTCCATTTTTTTGCTTATATTCTTTTAGCCATTTTTCGGCGGGCGCTAGCATAATTTTATCTTCATAACCAAAGTAATTGACTTTAGAAAAACCTTGTTTCGGGTGAGATTCGCCAGGGTAAAATTCATCATATTTTAAATTTTTCACAAGCTTATGTCTCGATTCAAACCAATAAGTAGGCGACTGAAAATAAGCAGTGTGATAGCCAACTTCTTTTAATAAAGATGGTAAGCATTTTGCGGGCAAGCCACCACGACCGGCTTCATGTACGGCCATCCCGGGACGGGGTTCAATACCACAATGGATGGCTACTAAACATTTTGAAGTATGAGGATTTACAGAATATCCACGTAAAGCTACAATACTATTTTTTGCTAACTGTTTTAAAAAGGGGGTGGTGTCTAATTTCGGATTATAAATACTAGTAGCATCGGCACGGGTGGACTCAAGTACAATGACAACTAAATTTCTTTTTTTTGTAAAACGAGATCGTATTAAGTGTGAATCAATCGGTGGTTTAAATTGTGAGTCCGGAGGAGGGGAATTTTCTAACTCTCTATCGGCAAATAATGACCAGGCTACTTCATAAGAAAAATTTCTTGAAAAGACAGCCTGCTCACTGGAATGACCGGGCTTTAAAAAAAATAAATAAATACAGAAAGCAAAAAATAAAAAAGCATAACGGCTAAGAAGTGGTAATTCTTTTAATTTTGTATGAAAATACGATTTCCTTTTTAAATAAATCCATATAGAAGCAGTCCATGGCAGGATCACAGCGGCTAAAGTTGCAAGGATCATTCCACTTAGGGTGTAAACACTGGCTTCGCTTTCCGCTACC
>RFJE01000096.1 GCA_003695005.1 Candidatus Hydrogenedentota bacterium
ATTATCAAAATGTTACAAACACTCGCTTATCGAGATTCTTTAACTGGACTTTCCAACCGGCATGGTTTATTAAAAAGTATTTTAGACATTCGAAAAAGAAAGCCCATTGTACCACATACCATTTTTATTTTAGATATTGATGAATTTTCAAAAATCAATAACATGCTTGGGAGCCTTGCCGCCGATCAATTATTGCAGCGTGTTGCTATTGAATTAAAAAACCTATTTCCAGAAGCTACTAACATTGCACGAATTTCAGCGGATGAATTTTCTTTGCTGTTATACCAACAAGAAAACGAAGATCCCGTTCACACAGTTGAAAAGATTCGGCAAAAGTTACACGAAATAGAGCAGACCTGGCAGCAGTCCATTCCCGTAACAGGATCGATTGGAATTGCACATAAAGTAGAAAAACCAAATTACGATGTTTTACGTCATGCAGAACTTGCCGTAAAAGAAGCAAAAGCGAGAGGAAGAAACAGTTACTGTATTTTTGAAGATAAAATTGCAGATTCTTTTGAAAGGGAAGTTGCCATTGAAACCGCGTTAAAATATGCGGACATCGACAAAGAATTTCACGTGGTTTTTCAACCACAAGTAGAAATACATTCTGGTAACATTATTGGTGCTGAATTGTTGCTTCGGTGGCATCATCCACGTTTTGGCTTAATTTCTCCGATAGAGTTTATCCCCCTTGCTGAAAAAAATGATGAAATTTTTCGATTAGGCGAGTTTGTTTTTCAAAAAGCCATGCAAGCACAAGAAAAAATTTCTGCACAAACTGGAAAAAACCTACTCCTTTCAATTAACATCTCACCGAGGCAATGGCTAAATAAAAATCTGCTAGCTGAATTTCTAGAAATGTTGCATAAGAACAATTTATCTCCGAAGCATTTTGAGTTTGAAATTACAGAAACTTTTTTAATGAAAGATCCCGAAGTTATTTCAAAAACCATTGAACAATACAAAGATCAAGGAATGCGATTTGCACTCGATGATTTTGGTTCGGGATATGCGGGTTTGCAGTATTTACGCGACTTCCCTGTGGACACGATTAAAATTGATAGAAGCTTTGTAGCCGGCATTACTAAAAAATACAACATCGGGCGCATTTTAAAACTGTTACAAATATATGCTTCGGAATTTGGAATTCGGATCGTTGCCGAAGGGGCAGAACAAGAAGAAGAGATTAAGCTTTTAAAAGACATTGGAATTCAGTATGTTCAGGGTTTTTATTACTATCCACCATTAGACTTTAATACTCTTCTTCAAAAATTATCTGCATAACGGGAACCTTTTTTCGTCTTAAACCGTCTATTAAGCATGAAAGCAAAAAACTTGATTCTATTCTGTGCCATGTCCTTCTTTGCCTGTGATGGTAAATTAACGGAAGTTCTACTCGAAGATAATGCCAGTGCAAAAGGGGTGTTGTTTGTCAAATCGAAAGAATATGGTCAAGTAAACAGCTACCCGAATCCATACGAAAAAAATTACTCTAACATATATAGGCTTACCCCCCTTTCGTCTAGGGGTAAATTAGAGCAGATTACTTTTTTTGACTATGCCGTTATCCGAGATTTAGCCATTTCCCCTGATGCAAAAAAAGTACTGTTTAGTATGAAGCCTAGAAACGGTCGCTATCACATTTATGAAATGAATCTTGATGGCAGTAATTTACGAAAACTGACTTTTGGCGATCACAATAATTTTGATCCGGAATACTTGCCCGATGGACGGATTGTTTTTACAAGCGATCGTACAGGGGAACGAGATGAATACGAGAGAAGACCTTCGGAAACATTGCATGTTATGGGTGCTAATGGAGAAAGCGAATATTTAGAAAGAATCTCATTTAATTTAAGTGACGATTTTGATCCCATTGTACTTAAAGATGGAAAAATTGTATACACTCGCTGGGAGCACCACGGCCCCATGAATCGCTTTCCTTTGTTTAGCACATTTCCCGACGGCACCGATACCTTCTTACATTATGGATCCCACAGCCAAAACTTGTGGCATGTGCAGGAATTGCCCGATGGTCGTCTAGCAGCTATTGTTAGCAAAAATGTACTCAATGATTCTGGAGCTGTAGCCATCATTACCCCCGATATTTATCGAGGAGATCCCGATCGTGGTCATTCTTTAAAATATATTACCGACCCTGTTGCCATCAATCACGACAAACCAACAGGGGCATTCCGTTTCATTTCGGTTGCCGATGATACGCATTTAGTCGTATCCTATACCCGTCGCTATGTAGAATCTCGCAATGAATCCGAAGCAGACTATGGTCTTTACTTACTCAATATCGAAACCGGCGAACTCGAGCTATTATACAACGATCCTGAATACCAAGAAATTGAGCCCGTTGTTATTCGCACAAAGGAGTTTAATCCCATGGCTGCCCCTACTCGCACCCCCAATCGAAATACAGCTCGCTTTTTAGCAAGGAGTGTCTATTTTCGACAAGCCAACGATGGACAAGATATGACGGATAAAGACTCTCGCGAAATTCGCTATGCCGTCATTACACAAGGAATCCCTACCATGTCCGATGACATTGACCCTATTTCCGAAACCAATTACGAAAGAAAACGTATTATTGGTTTTGTGCCCGTAGAGGACGATGGTTCGTTTGCTATTGAAGTGCCTGCGGATTTACCCTTTTCTTTTAATATCGTCAACGACAATGGCGAAACCGTTGTTTTTAAACGAACTTGGATTTATGGTCGGCCAGGCGAAAATGTAGATAAGTGCACGGGCTGCCATGGCGATAGAGGTATTCATGATGGCGCACCAACGATTGCATCCATAGATTCACCTACTATTGTTGACCCAAGCAATGTTTCTATTGATGTATCTTACTGTGGTTTTGTAAAACCACAGATCCAACAAAAAGGTTGCGCCAATGCAGGTTGCCACGATGGAACGGTCGCCCCGAATTTACAAGTTGGTAAAACTGGCAGCGAAACGTTTGAGCAAGCTTACTTAAATTTACTGAATTACACAAAACCACCAACTTCTACTTACACAAAAAATGCCGGTAGTCGATACAGTGCACTCATTACTGCATTGAAAGATGCTACGCATGCCGGACTAGCACCGGATACCGACGGAAGCATTACCCTTGGAACCACAAGCAAGCCTGTGGATTCTACACTGCGTAAGTGGGAGTACTGGATTGATTTAGGTGGTCAATACAGAATGAACCAAGATTTAAATTGCAACTAGGAGGAAATATGAAAAAGTGGATAGCCAAATTTGCTCTGGTTATTACCATCCAAACCATTGCAGCAAGCTTAAAAACTAGCTTGCCCCCTTTTCGTAAAAACATTGTGGTTTTAGACTTTTATGCAAATTGGTGCGAAACCTGTCATACAAATGCAAGCTGGATTAAAAAATTATATCGTCGCTACCAACACTATCAATGGATTGGAGTTAGCCAAGACGAAACCCCAAAAGATGCTTTGCGCTTTGTTCAAAAGCATAAACTCCCCTACCCACAAGTGTTTGATCGAAATCATAAAATTGCAGAAAAGTACAAGATTAAAGCTATGCCTGCTTTTTTAGTGCTAAACCGACGCGGGAAAGTATTAGCCGAAGTTTTTGGAACTTCGCATCAGGCAAAAAAGAAGCTCGAAGCTATTTTGCAAAAGTATAGGAGACGCTAATGCAAAAGATCAAGATTGCTATTTTCTTATTCAGTGCCCTTACGCTACTCAATTGCCAAAGTGTAAAACCATACGAAAGGCAGTATTTAAGCCAACCAGGCATGAAAGAAGATCCGCTCTCACTTCGATCTCGATATGAATCACACTGGCGTAGCACCGTAGAAGCACAGGACTTATCCACAAGTTTAGCCGGAGGTGGTTGTGCGTGTAAATAAATTTATCTGTCCCTCACCTTTTTCGCAGAAAAAGGTAAGGGACTGCGGAACTGCGCCGAGAACGCCTTTTTTCCCTTTCATAAGAATTGCTGCTATCTGTTTTCTACTTCTTTTTTTAAACTCGCTTTATTCTTCTGGCCAAATAGCCACTTCCTCTGGCTACTACACCGATAAAACTGGAGCAACTACATTTACACAGTATATGGAACTTTTAACAGAAACGTTCGAGCATATTTTTTTCTCGGCACATACCGGTCTCGACTATGTAACATTTCCTACGGTGGATGGTGTAAGCTCCGCTACAAGTCTTTCTCGCAAAAAAGGAGAAAATAATACAAAGCGCTACGAAGCTTCTTCTAGCTTGCAATTTAAAAGTGATCCATATTTAGTTGCTACAACTGCAGATATCTCGCAAGAAGAAAATTTTGAAAGTTTTGGTGTGCAACCCCGTTTTGCGTATGCTACGCAAGTATGGTCATTCCAAACGGCATTTCGTTATCAAAAAGATAATTTTAAGGTTACCCCCTTTTTTACAAATTATTCCATGCAAACTCTTTCTACTTCCCTCTTTTTATCTCGTGTGATAAACGCAAAACTCACCACGGGAGCGTTTTTTCGGTTTATCCAAGAAAGCGGAGACTTTCGTGACTTTCTTTTAGGCAAAGCCGAAACCGGAGTTGCATTTCATATCCCCTCGGAGAAAAAAACTTATATAAGTGGTCTAAATGCTGCGGTTGCTTTATCGGCCAACCAAACAATAAAACTGACTTCTAACTTTTTTTATGATAGTTGGACACAAACAGGCTTCTCTGCCGAAAGTCAATTTTACCAAAGGCTTTATAGTGATTTTTGGCTTAAACTGCGCTACCGCTATTACCTACAACAACCTTCGAAATACATTCCTTCTTTAACGGAGAACACTCCTGGAATTTACTTGCAGTATCACCAACAAACTGCTCATGAAATTGGTGCAGAACTTTTTTATACTGACCCGTTTTACGAGATATTTTTCCGCTATGATAGAAGACTGCAAGAGTTACTGCCTTTCCATGTGTTTCAATTAGGGCTTGCTCGCAAATGGTGATTCATTGACAGGATAAAAGCAGGTCGTATTTCGTCGTATGTCTTTTTTGGATTGGCTGATTATATTTTCTTATTTTGTATTTACGTTAATTGTAGGCTTTTTCCTGCGATCAAAAGCTGGCGAAAGCATTCGATCTTATTTTACAGCCAACCGTACATTTCCCTGGTGGGTGGCTGGTACTTCCATGGTAGCTACTACTTTTGCAGCCGATACCCCTTTAGCCATTACAGGCATTGTTGCAAAAGATGGAATTTCCGGCAATTGGTTTTGGTGGTCTTGGGTATTTACTTTTATCCTTATGAGTGTTGTGTTTGCGAAAAGATGGCAGCGCAGTGGCTTAATTACCGACGTAGAACTTTGTGAGTTAAGATATAGTGGCAAGCCGGCAGAAGTTTTACGCATTACAAAAGCTATTTATTTAGGAGTGATTTTAAACAGTTTAATTTTAGGCTGGGTCTTTAAAGCCATGAGTAAAATTTCTGCTGTGTTTGTCCATTGGGATGCAATTCTCGGTAAAGAAGCTTACTCTCAAGTGCAAAGTTTTTGGCCACATTTTCTAGTCATTGGAGATTTAAATAATACAATCACTGTTTTTCTCTTGTTACTAATTGTACTTGTCTATAGTTCGCAAGCTGGCATCCGCGGAGTAATGATTACTGATGTATTTCAGTTTTTACTAGGAATGCTAGGTGCTATTGTATTACCCATTTATGCCATTCACCAAATCGGGGGGATGGGAGAATTATTTAGGAAACTACACTTGCTTTATGGCGAAAAGGCAAACCATATTTTATCTTTTTGGCCATCTTTTGGAGAAGGACAAGGCTCACTTCCTTTTAAAGTGTTCTTAATTTTTATGGGTGTGCAGTGGTGGAGTAAATACTTTTCCGATGGGTCAGGGTATTTAGCACAAAGAATCCAAACATGTCGTAGCGAAAAAGATGCCATGTTGGCTTCCCTTTGGTTTTCTTTTGCTCACTTTATTTTGCGTACTTGGCCATGGGTTTTAGCAGCACTCGCTGCTCTTGTTATTTTTCCATTAGGCAATCCCGATACTATGCACTCATTGGGGAGCAAGCTAATCGTACACGGAAATGAAGATCGGGAAATGGCATACCCTCTATTAATTTTGCAAGTCTTACCGACTGGAATCATTGGTATTGCAGTAACGGGATTAGTGGCAGCCTTTATGAGTACTGTGGATACTCATATTAACTGGGGTAGTTCTTATCTCATGAATGATATTTATAAGCGTATTTTAAGGCCAAAAGCAACAGAAAAAGAATTAGTGCGAGTTAGCCGCATTACTGTATTCTTATTAGGACTGCTTTCCATTTTCATAAGCTCACAAATAGATTCCATTGAAAGTGCCTGGAAATTCTTTTTATCTGTTGCAGCAGGTGCAGGTCTGCCGCAACTTTTGCGCTGGTTCTGGTGGCGGGCAAATGCCTATACGGAACTAACTGGTATGCTTTCTGCTCTTATTTTATCTTTTGTTTTATACACAATATTTCCAAAGGCACGGGCAGAATATTTATTGTTTTTTATTGCATTTGGCAGTTCCGGATTAGCCATTATAGTAACCCTTCTTACCCGTACAGAACCAAAAGAAACTCTAAGTATATTTTACGAAAAACTACAACCATCTGGTTTCTGGAAAGCGGTGAATCCCACTCATTCTCATGCGGGGTGGATAAAAGAAATAAAACTTTGGGCAAGTTTAAGTCTTTTCCTTTTTGTTCTGCTCTATGCTAGTTATTGGTTTTCTATAGGTTAAGCTTTTACTCTCGCAGTAATTCTCGGTGAAGCAGCAATTCTCGGTGAAGGGAAAAAAGGCCTGCTCGGCGCAGTTCCGCAGCTTTTAGCGAGGACTGTTTGAGCACGAGCAGGCCTTTTTTCCCTTTTTTCAATCTAGATTCAGCGATTCTCGGCGTTTCGCCGAGAATCGCTGTCGGTGAAGCCCTTCATTTCAAATATATTCCATTGACAAATCGAGATTATAATAAAATATTGTTCAAAAAAAGAAGGGAACAATGTCGGAACTAAAGGATCCTCTAAAAGCAAGACAAAGTCGGTATGATGAAGTCTATGAAAAAGTAGATCGAAAGATTGGAAAGTATAAACAAGATTTATTAGATCAGCTTCCATTTAATCCGCTAGTTTTAAGTAAAGCATTTGAAGAAATCCAAAAAGGACATGCTAATTTTAAAGAATGGGCAGACCTTTTTGAAGGAGACCCTGGCTTGCAAACTCGTTTTTTTTATGAAGCCAATGCTTTAGTAAAAAAACGCAGGAAAGACGAATGGACAATTAAGAGTTTACAAGAGGCTATGTCTGTACTTGGTCAATTTAAGACAATTTCTGTGCTAGAAAAAGTTTCTAGTGAATCTGTTTTAGAATCCTTTAAGAGACTCCCATGGAAAGAGTATGATATTTTGTATAATGAAAGTTTGTATATGGCCGAGATGAGCAGATGGCTAGCTCCTTATTATGATGTTCCCGAAATGAGCGCTTATGCCTTAGGGCTATTAGCGAATATCGGTCACTTTGTAATGGCTCAGCTTTTTAAGGATCAGTATTTAGATGGCATTGTAAAAAACGAGGATCGAGTTATCAATGGCAAGTTTAACTTATTAGAGTCGGAACGCGAAGGTTTCCAAGGCATGACTCATACAGAAGTTGGCTATTGGTTTATGAAAGGTTTAGGCTTTAGTAATGATTTCCCGATTGCCGCTTACTGGCATGAAAATCCGAAGCCTGATTTATTAAAAAGCCCCAAAAATCAATTAGTCGCTGTTTCTAATTATGTCATTTCATATTATGTTAAAGAAATGCTGCATAACAAGTTAGTTGTCGATACACTGGAAGACGACATTGTAGAACAGTCCGAAGAACGAGTGAATGATCTAAAAAAAGAAGTAAAGAGATATTTAGTGAACAAATTTGGAATGAAAAGTAATGTAGTAAACCAGGTATTAGACAACATTAAAGCAGAAGTATTAACTCATATTAAGAGAAGGAAAGAAGCAACGGATAGTTTATTTGAATATAGGCAATATGCCGCTGCTCTTCATGAAATCGGCGAAAATGCAGAGGAAGTTATTAACACATTGTTATCTAGCATTGATAAGTCGGTAGCTCAATTTTTACCTTATCCCATTGCCATTGATTACATGCGTCTTTCTGAAGTGCAAAAAAACAATTTTCCAAATGACGCTTTAAAAATCCCTGCGATTGCAACATCTATATTACAAAATTATACTACCATCATGCATTGTACCATACTAGGTTTTCTTTTATACCTAGATAAGCAAGCTCTCATTGATTACTTCCTGACACGAGTAAAAGATAGTTATTTGTACATGGGTATGGGAAAAGCAGTAAATACATTTACAACCATGTATGAGCATATTACCCGGCAAAAGCCACATGAGTTGCGTTATCGCTTAACTATCATTGAAAACCATTACTTAAAACTTCGAAACCAAGTATATGAAGCCTGCCAAATACGGGCAGAAAGTAAAAATATGTCATCCATTCACAAAGTGCAAAGACTTATTGAGATCATAGACGAACTTTTAAAAGATTTTGCCTTACAGGAAGTGGAATATATAGCGGTCACTGATTTAGATTATTTTGAAGAGCTGGAAGCTAAAAATAAACCATTTCGGATTGGATATGTTAGCTGGAATGGAGATCGGAGTTTAGAAGCAAGGCCACGATCTATTTTTTATTATCCGAAAGGTCTACCAAGCGGGAAGCAAATGCTACTATTACGAGATAAAAAACATAAAACCATGTACCGAATTCCTCAGTTTTTAATTTATAGAAAACCAGAAGACTCTTTACAAAGCTATTACTACCATGCCGAAAATATTTCTATATTAAAAAATACAAAAACAATCACTGTATTCTTAAAAGCATACAATGCCCCTGAACATATCGAAAAGAAAAAAATATCTTTTTCTTTAAAGTAAAAAAGTACCTTAACCAGAACTCTGCACCGCCGC
>RFJE01000097.1 GCA_003695005.1 Candidatus Hydrogenedentota bacterium
CTACTTTATTTATTAACGCAAAAATGAAAAATAAAATTCCTAAAGCCAAAGATACTTATTTTGCTATTTTTTCCAAAACCTTCTTTGGGCAAAAATATGTCTCTTTAGTGTTTAATAAAGATCGGGGAGAACCTTTTATCCAAAATAACGACTATATTGATGGATTAGATCCTATCTCTTTTGACCAAATGATTCTTTCTTTTTCTCATTGGTTTCAAGGGAAAACACCGGAAGAAGTGTTAGAAAATGTTAAAAAACAATATTCCTTTTTTTTATACCAACTTGCTGCTTTAAAGGAAGAAAATGAGAAAGAATTTCAAGAAACCATTCGGCTCGCGAAAATTTCGATTGCTAGTTTAACCAATAGCTTTGCCCGTTTAAAAAACGTAATGAAAAGTATTAATGATCCATACCAAAAACCAACAAAAAACAATAGCTTAAAAACAACTCTTGATAATTTAATAGCGGTAAGCTCATCTATTGAAAAAATGAATAAAGCATTAAAAATGGGCAGAGGTAATATCGGCAAATTTATGAAAGATAAGCGGTTTTACAGGGAGCTCAATGCTGCTATTTATTTTTCGAAAGTTTTTTTTCGTTGTATTCGCGAAAGACCTGTTGTGCTATTGTATAGAGAGCCTTGTCCCGGATAAAAAACTAAAAATCAGTAATTTAATGGAATTTTCTTTTCAAGCTGTATTCTGTTCCAACAAAGAACAATGAAATTAGAACCGGATAAGCGTGGCTACTTTGGTAATTTTGGGGGGAAATTTGCTTCTGAGCTATTATTGCCCGCTTTGCTAGAGTTAGAATCAGCGTATAATTATTGGAAAAAAAAGCCCGAATTCAACAACGAATTAAAACATTTGCTTCAAGAATATGCAGGAAGACCAACCCCGCTTTCTTATGCACAAAACCTATCCAATAAATGGGGTGCTAAAATTTACTTAAAGCGAGAAGATTTACTGCATACCGGTGCCCATAAAATTAATAATACTTTAGGGCAAGTTTTGCTGGCCAAAAAAATGGGCAAAAAGCGGATCATCGCCGAAACGGGAGCGGGTCAGCATGGAGTTGCGACGGCCACAGCTTGTGCATTAATGGGGCTAGAATGTGTTGTGTTTATGGGGGAAGAAGATTTAAGACGACAAGAACTCAATGCTTTTCGAATGTCTCTATTAGGAGCGACCGTCGTGGGAGTTGGTGGAAAAAAGGGGACCCTGCGAGATGCCGTGAACGAAGCGTTGAGAGAATGGTCAAAAACTGTAGGAGAAACTCACTATTGTATTGGTTCTGTGGTGGGGCCTCATCCTTTTCCTAAAATTGTACGTGACTTTCAAAAAGTAATTGGGAAAGAAGCTCGTCGCCAAATCCTGCAAAAGGAAAATAAACTACCCAATGCCGTGATTGCTTGTGTGGGGGGTGGTTCCAATGCAATCGGTATATTCCATGGGTTTATTCGTGACGATCAAGTAAATTTAATTGGCGTGGAAGCAGGTGGTAGTGGTGCAAAACCCGGAATGCATTCTAGAACCCTAACAAAAGGCAGCCCCGGAATCTTACATGGATCTTTAAGCTATATTTTGCAAGACAGTGATGGGATGGTTTTGCCTGTTCATAGCATTTCTGCAGGATTGGATTATCCCGGCGTTGGGCCGGAGCATGCCTATTTAAAAGAAACAAAGCGCGCGAAGTATTTATTTGCCACGGATAAAGAAGCTTTAACTGCTTTTGAAACATTAAGTAAAGAAGAAGGAATTATTCCAGCATTAGAATCTGCGCATGCTGTAGCTGGTGCTAAAAAGTGGATTCGCGAATACCATAAAGAAAATAAACAAGAGCCAATCATTATTATTAATTTATCCGGGCGCGGGGATAAAGACATTCATGAAGCCAACCTCTTACTTAAACATTTTCGAAAGTAAAAGCTTTACACCAAAGCACAACTTGCAGTGGGAAGAAGAGTGTTTAACACAAATGGAAAAAAATCCACATCACATTTACTTACTGTTTTATGAAAATTTATCGAGTATTATTTTAGGAAAAACTTTACACGTAGAAGAGGAAGTGTACACTCATAAGAAAAATCCCCCTATATTAAGACGAATGAGTGGTGGGGGCAGTGTGTATCACCATATTGGAAATTTAAACTATTCCATTATCCTTTCCTTGGAAACTTATCCCCATCTTTTTCCGATTCATGAATCCTACCGGGTGATACTCTCGGCGATTGTAGAAGGGATGAAGCCAAAACTTAAGCTTGTTCCTTGTGGCTTATCCGATTTAGCGATTTGGCAAAAGGGAAAATTGCGCAAAATTAGTGGGAATGCACAAGCTCGTAAGCGTGGGTATTTAATGCATCACGGAACGTTCCTCTACAAAAAAGAACTTTTAAATCCAATCCGATATTATTTGCGCCATCCTAAAAAAGAACCGGATTATCGGGAATCTCGCAAGCATGATGATTTTTTAATACAAACTCTACCACAGCTTTGCCAAGCAGAAATAAAGCAAGGAGTAATTGCGGGAATGAAAAAAGTGTTTCAGGCGCAGAATATACGGATGTTCAGCGATACACTTCGTTCTTGACGAAAAGAAACAAGTAAAGGATAGGGACTTAATGTCAACTGTGGAAGTATCGGAAGCGGATGTCGTAGAAGAGGCAGCCATATCCAAAGATATAAAAGCGGATAAGCAAGAGAAAAAAAAGCAAAAGGAAAAAGCCGATCGGCAATATAAAGAAAACTTAATTCGTTTTGGGATTCGTAAAAAGTTAATTTATCTTTTTATCTTTTTAATTTTAGGAATTGCCATTAGTTTAACGGTAATTGCATCTCGCAACCAAGCAAAATCTTTGTTAGAAGAAAAAGAAAAGCAAGGTTTAATTATTACCAGAGGATTGACAGCTGCCATTAAAAGTCGGCTTTTAGATATTTACGCAGATAATGCACATAAAATCAAAAAGTTTAAAACGGCAAAACAGTATATTAAGTTTTACAAAAAAAACGACATTGCAGAACTTATTTTTGAAGATGTGGATCAAGTAAAAACACAGCCCGATGTGGTTTATGCTTACATTTTAGGAAAGCATAAAATTGTATTAGGGCATACCAATACAAAAATACAACCCTATACCATTTACCAATTTGAGCCCGGAGTAGAATCTTATTTTGATGCCTATAAAAAAAGTGGGTTAACAGAACCTAAAGCAATTACAACGGAGATTAGTATCTTAGTGGATCAAAAAGATCCAAAAACAGGGAAAGTCCAAAAAAAGGAAGTGGATGTTGTCGATTTTGCTTATTTGCTTTCGTTTAAAACAAAGCCAACTTTGAAAAATGCAATTGGCGAAGTTCACATTGGAATTTCCCTTGAAAATGTAAATAAGCAAATTTTTTATTCACAAGTTCAGCTGCAGCTTATGGGGCTCATTGCCATTGTATTAGGTGTGCTAGTGGCCTTTGTACTTGCAACACTTTTAGCCAACCCCATCCAAAAAATGATTGAAGCCATGCGTCAGGTTTCCGCGGGAAATTTTAACGCTAATGTTGTGGTAAAGTCCCGAGATGAAATCGGGTTGATGTCACGAACATTTAATATCATGATTAAAGGAATGTCTATTTTAGTTTCGCCCGAAGTAGCACAAGTTGTTTTATCCGGAGAAGATTTATTAAAGTCTGGGGAGCGTCGTATTGTTACTGTTCTATTTTCGGATATTCGTAGTTTTACAACCATCAGTGAATCTTTAACCCCGCATGAAGTAGTGCAAATGCTCAATGAGTATATGGAAATTATGACAAATATCATCATTAAGTATGGTGGGGTAGTGGATAAGTTTGTAGGCGATGAAATTTTTGCTGTTTTTGGCGCACCTTTTGATCATCCTCTTCACCCTTTATGTGCTTGTGCCACGGCATTAGAAATGGGGGTGGAGCTAGATAAGCTAAATGAAAAAAGAAAGGCGGAAGGAAAAGCGCCTATCCGAATTGGAATTGGTGTAAACACAGGTCCTGTTATTGCCGGTGCAATGGGTTCTACAAAGCGTGTGGATTATACAAGCATTGGCGATGCGGTAAATTTAGGTGCTCGATTAGAAGGGACAAACAAAGTATATGGTACATTAGCTATTATTTCTGAATTTACGTATGAAGAAGTTAAAGAAGATGTAATAGTTCGGGAGCTTGACTTGATTCGTGTAAAAGGGAAAAAACTTCCTGTTAAAATCTTTGAGCTTTTAGACTTAACAGAATCTGGCGAAAAAAAGATTCAACAGTATTTAGCAGAAAAAGAAAAAAAGCAAGGAGAGAATGAGTGAAACAAGAGAAAAAATACTTAAAGCAATTTACAAAAAACTTATACTACACAGCTCATCCGCAAGTGGGTGAATTTTTAGAAACGATTGATAAGAAGCTCTGGAAAAAAACAAACCATAATCCAAAGGTCTATGCTAAAAAGTTAAAGGCTAAACGTATTCGCAAAATGAGCATTAAGCAAAAAAATACACTTTCGGATCTTGTAAAAGAGTACCATCAGTATCATAATATCTTAAAACCAAGTGGTCCTTATACGGCTTATTTTTGCATGGAATATGGTTTGCATGAGTCCATTCCCATTTATTCCGGCGGGTTAGGAGTATTAGCAGGAGACCACTTTAAACAAGCAGCAGATATGAACTTACCTTTTATTGCCATTGGATTGTTTTATAGGCATGGTTATTTTCAACAGAAAAAAGATGAATCCGTAGGACAGCGAGAGAAATATCCCAAAGTCAATCCTAAAAAGCTACCATTTAAGCGAGTGAAGCAAAATGGAAAAAAACTAGTACTACCTATTCCTATAGAAAACCGTACTGTATATGCACAAGTGTGGGAAGGAAAATTGCGTCACAATTCCATCTTTTTACTAGATACGGATTTGAAAAAAAATAAAAAGGAAGATCGGGAACTTACAGCTACTTTATATGGTGGAGATAGTAAGTACCGTATTGCTCAAGAGCTTATTTTAGGTGTGGGTGGGATATTATTGCTGGAGAAGCTAAACTATAAAATATCAAAAGTTCACTTAAACGAAGGTCATGCAGGATTTACCTTTTTACCCCGCGTGCAAAAATTATTGGATAAGGGCATGTCTTTCGAAGATGCGATTTTACAAATTCGGCGGGAAACTCTTTTTACCACACATACCCCTGTTCCTGCGGGTAACGAAGTATTTGAAGATTCGCTTTTACGTATTATGCTAAAGCCTTATTTTACAACACTCGATAAAAATAAGTTTTTTGCGCTCGGTAAAATTCAACCGGATGATCCTGGCTTTGGAATGACAGTATTTGCTTTAAAAACATCGGGTAATGCAAATGCCGTTTCGAAATTACATGGGGAAGTAGCTCGTCAAATGTGGCATGGTATATGGCCACAAAAATCTTTGGACGAGGTTCCTATCACTCATATTACAAATGGGATTCACTTAAAAAGTTGGGTTGCACCCGAGTTTCGAAAACTTTACAAAAATTTACTTGGTGAAAATTGGCACCAACCGGAAAAAGAAGCCACTGAAAAACTGCTTACTTTAAATTTAAGTGAGATTGATTTAGCACACCAAGTTGCAAAAAAAAGGCTAGCTACGTATATTGCACGACATACAAACTTATCGAAAAAAGATTTAAACAAAGCGTTGCTCATTGGTTTTGCACGTCGGTTTGCGACGTACAAGCGTGCCACTTTGCTTTTTCTAAACGAAAAAAAGCTGCAAGAGATTTTAGAGCATGCCCCTTTTCCCGTGATTTTTGTTTTTGCCGGCAAGGCGCATCCCGCAGATAAACCAGGCAAAGAATTTATCCGTAAAATTATCGAAAAAGCGAACGACAAGTTTTGGTCGAATCATATTGTATTTTTAGAAAATTACGACATGAATTTAGGGAGAATCCTTACACAAGGTGCCGATGTGTGGATGAATAATCCCCGCAGGCCACACGAAGCATCCGGCACAAGCGGGATGAAAGCAGCAGTGAATGGTGTACTAAACTTTTCGATATTAGATGGTTGGTGGCCAGAAATTTATAGCCTGGAAAATGGCTATGCCATTGGTACAGACAAAAATTTTAACTCGCAACAAGAGCAAGATGAATTTGATGCGAATGACTTATATGAAAAACTACAACATCAGGTCATTGAAGATGCTAAAGAAGAAAATCGAGAAAAAAGATTGCAAAAAATGCGATCGAGCATTGCTAGCTGTTTACCAGAGTTTAATACTTATAGAATGCTAAAAGAATATATAAAATTCTATAGCGTCTCCGCAAAATAATTTATAGCAGCGAAACAGCATAATCGAGCTTGCGCGCCAACCTCCTGTTAGCACACAAGTCGTAATTTTTTTAAGAAATAAAAAGGCACGTTCAGCACTC
>RFJE01000098.1 GCA_003695005.1 Candidatus Hydrogenedentota bacterium
TAGTAGTAAATGAAAAAAGAAGTTACAAAAGTAAGCGCTGTAAATATGGCTGCGGTAATTAAAATTTTTCGTTTATCTGTTTTTTTTAAGTACAGGATGATACCAACTTCCACTAAAATTGCAATAGGCACGGCAACGTATAAATTTATAAGCGGTATAAAAGACAGCAAAAAAGCAACGATGGAACTTACCAATAAAAACCAAACCATAGGTTACTATGCAAGGAAGGCCGGGGCTGTCAAGATATTGCATTTAGAACTTGAACCCGAGTTTCCGGCAATTCTCGGTGAAGGACAAAAAGGCCTGCTAAGCGCAGTTCCGCAGCCTTAAGCGAGGACTGTTTGAGCACTAGCAGGCCTTTTTGTCCTATTTTTAATTCGATTTCAGCGATTCTCGGCATTTCGCCGAGAATCGCTGCCGAGTTTCGGACTTGACCGTGTGTAAAGCTTTATTGCTATTGTATGGCGCACTAAAATATTATAGTGCTTAAAAAATTAAAAACTTTAAAAGACAAAGGAGTCAATATGGAAATAGCTCTTATCGCTTTGTTTGGAATTTTATTTTTTGGTTCGTTTACCATTGCGGGACGAACCGTTATGAAGTATTGGCGACAAATTCATCTTGCTCAGCCAAATGAAATTAAAACGCCAATGGGTGAGAGAATTAAAAGTGTAATTGTCAATGTATTATTCCAGCGAAAGCTTATGAAAAGACCTTTGCGCGGTATTTTTCATATTTTTATTTTTTATGGTTTTTTAGTCTATGGTATGCATACAACGTCACAATTTATTGGCGGCTTTATGGCCGATTATGATTTTTATATTCCAACTTTTTTAGATAATTTGTTAGGTCTAAGAGGGCACTATACCATTACTTCTATTTATGATGTTGTACTCGATATTTTTACTTTATTAGTGCTTTCTGGACTTGCTTTTTTTGCGATTCGTCGATGGGTGATTAAGGCTTACGAATTAGACCGACCTTCGCAGCAAAGTTTTATTGTGATTTTAATGATTTCGCTTTTAATGTTTTTTACTTTAATTGGAGAAGGTGCTAAAACTTTGTATGCGAACCATGAAGTCATTAGTCCTATCCGCACAGGAGTGGGCTCTCTTTTGGCTTCCTTAGGCTTAACAGCAGAAAATGCAAAACCCATTTATTTACTAGGTTGGTGGGGGCACATCATTACTGTATTTACTTTTATGATTTATGTACCTCGCTCAAAGCATGCTCACTTAATATGGGCACCTGTTAATTTTTATTTCACTTCCAATGAGCCTCGTGGTGCTATTCCTTTTCTCGATACAGAAAATGCGGCTGTTTGGGGAGCCACGAATGTACAAGATTTTACATGGGACAGACTGTTAGATGGACTTGCTTGTATTGAATGTGGTCGATGTACGATTGTTTGTCCAGCTAACTCTACAGGCAAGTTATTAAACCCCAAGCAAATTATGGTGGATTTAAAACATGCTGTCATGGAAAAAATGGATGTGTACGAAAAAGCAAAAGCCGAAGGGAAATCTGACGAAGAATTAGCAGCGATGCAGGAGTTACGCGTTATCGATCAATATACACCGGAAGAAGCACTTTGGGGATGTACCACTTGCTATTCCTGTGTAGAGCAATGTCCTGTAGGAAATAATCAGGTTGAGTCCATATTACAAATGCGCCGAGCTCTTGTATTAAATGAAGGAAGACTGCCAACCGATTTACAAAATGCACTTACTAATATTGAAAATCAGTCAAATCCTTGGGGAGTGGGAGCTCATAAACGAGAAGAGTGGGCAGAAGGTTTAGAAATTAAGACCATGGCACAGTGGGCAGAAGAAGGAAAAACTCCCGACATATTATTTTGGGTAGGCTGCGCCGGTGCTTTTGACGATCGAAATAAAAAAGTTGCCCGTACCATTGTAAACTTACTAAACAAAGCTGATATTAGTTTCGGTATTTTAGGACAAGAAGAAAATTGTACGGGAGATAGTGCTCGTCGCGCTGGCAATGAATACTTATTCCAAATGATGGCACAAACCAATATTGAAACCATGAATGGGTATGGGGTCAAGAAGATATTAACGGCTTGCCCACATTGTTTCAATACCATAAAAAACGAGTATCCTCAATTAGGGGGTGAATATGAAGTCATGCATCACTCACAATTTTTGTCTCAACTCATTGAAGATGGAAAACTTCAGGTGGATAGCTCGAAATTGCAGGAATATGGAAATATCTCTTACCATGACTCTTGCTATTTAGGAAGGTACAACCAAACATACTCTGCTCCAAGAAAAGTTTTAGAAAAAGCTTCGGGTAAAAAAGTATTAGAGCCAGTTGCAACAAAAGAAACCGGGCTTTGTTGTGGAGCAGGGGGAGCGCAAATGTGGATGGAAGAGCAGCCTAGTACAGACAAACCTGGAGTAAAAGCAGAACGAGTTAATATTAAAAGGACAAATCAGTTATTAGATACCGGAGCGAATACACTTGCCACAGCTTGTCCATTTTGTATTACCATGGTTTCGGATGGTGTGAAAGCAAACGAAAAAGAAGAAGAAATTAAAACAAAGGATATTGCCGAGCTATTAGAAGAAGCTGTCGTTTAAAATGGCTAAAATTCATCCTACGGCAATTGTCTCCGATAACGCTAAACTGGCCGACTCTGTAGAAGTCGGCCCTTATGCCATTATTGGGGATCATGTTACGATTGGCCCGAATACAAAAGTAGGGGAGTTTGTCACCATAAAAGGACACACTACCATTGGCGCAGGCAATATTTTCCATAAAGGGACTTCCATTGGAGAGCCTGCCCAAGATGTAAACTTTGATAATTGGGATGGAAAAATTTTCATTGGGGACAATAACACCTTTCGCGAGAACTGCACGGTACACTTACCCTCTCGAAAAGAAAACACGACTACCATTGGATCTGGTGGTTACTTTATGGTAAATGCGCATGTAGCGCATGATTGTGTTGTGGGCAATGGAGTTTTCTTTATCAACAATTGCTGTATTGGTGGCTACGTTCAAGTTGGCAATGGAGCTTATATTTCTGCTGCCTCTAATATCGTGCAATGGCTTCGCATGGGCGATTTGGCAATTTTAGGCGCTGATTCAAAAGCCTCGCAAGATATTCCCCCTTATGTTATGGCAACCGGTACTACAGCTGTGGCTCATGGTTTGAATTTAATTGGAATGAAGAGAGCAGGCTTTTCTAAAGAAGAAATTTCTGCGATTAAAGAAGCATTTAAGCTACTTTATTTAAGCAAACTATCTGTTAAAAATGCTCTTAAGGCAATAGAAGAAGATCTTTTTTCTAAATATGCCTCTCATGCTGCTGCATTAGAAAAATTGACTTATTTTGTTGAATTTATTCGCGAAAGTAAAAAAGGCATTATTTCCTATTCGGAAAAGCATAAAGAATGAGGGACTCATCCTCGAAGTATTCATCACCAGAATACTATATTAACCGTGAAATTAGTTGGCTTCGGTTTAATGACAGGGTCTTAGAAGAAGCCATGGATAAAACAACCCCGCTTTTAGAAAGAGTTCGTTTTATTACCATTTGCGAAAATAACTTAGATGAATTTTTTATGGTAAGAGTAGCCGGCTTAAAGCAAAAAATTGAAAATGAAATTAAAGAAACTGGTCCCGATGGTATGACAAGTGAAGAGCAATTAAGCGCGATCCGTTTACATTTACTTGGTTTTTACCGCAATCTTTATGGGGTTTTAAATCGAGAATTATTACCGGTGTTGTTAGAAAAAGGAATTGAGATATTAAAGCCAGAACAGTTGCCTGTCTCTAAAAAAAGAAAATTAAGACAAATTTATAAAAGCGAAATATATCCTATTTTAACCCCACTTGCTATTGACCCGGGTCGGCCTTTTCCACGTTTAGCGAATCGGCGTCTCAATTTAGCGGTTCGCCTTACCAGGCCGAAGCAAGAAAAAAATCCGTTATTTGCCGTGGTACAGGTTCCTCAAGTTTTACCAAGATTATTACCTCTGCATAATTCTTATGATCGCAAAGGCCATCACACTTATGTTTTTTTAGAAGATGTTATTTCCTATTTTATGAAAGATTTGTTCCCCGGTTTTAAAATTTTAGATGTTACTTCTTTTCGCATTACACGAGATAGTGATTTAATTATTGAAGAAGATGAAGTTGATGACTTACTTGCTACCATCCAGAGGGAATTAAAACGAAGACAAAAGGGGGCAGCAGTTCGATTAGAAGTACGGTCTCATGCAGAGAAAGCCATTGTTGCGGAGCTCATGGAATTTTTAAATTTACAAGAAGATGACGTGTACTACTGTGATGGTCCTGTACCATTAGAAGGATTTAAAGATTTATTCCAAGACCCTATTTTAGAGAAGGAAACGTACAAGCCTTTTACACCGATTACACCGGTTTTATATGAAAAGCCTGCCGAGTTATTTCGAGTTATTGCAAAGCAAGATGTGTTTGTTCATCATCCATTTGATTCTTTTTCTGTGGTAGAAGATTTTGTTGCAGCCGCTGCCAATGATCCTGATGTTCTTGCCATTAAGCAAACTCTATACAGAACCGGAAGCCAATCTCGCATATTAGATTCTTTAATTACAGCTGCTCGCAATGGAAAGCAAGTCACCGCTCTTGTTGAATTGCAAGCTCGTTTTGATGAAGAGACAAATATTCAATGGGCAAAACGTTTAGAAGAAGAAGGGATTCATGTTGTATATGGATTAGTTGGTGTCAAAACACATTGTAAAATCTGTCTTGTTGTTCGCAAAGAAGGTAGAAAAATTCAGCCGTATGTGCATTTAAGCACAGGAAACTACAATGCCATAACGGCAAGGATTTATACAGATGTTGGTTTGTTTACAGCCGACCCCGATTTAAGCGAAGATATTACAAACTTGTTTAATGTAATTACGGGCTACGCGCGTATTCCGGTCATGAAAAAAATTCATATCTCACCGGGATTTATTAAAAAAGAGATATTAGCTCGTATAAAAAAAGAAACTGAATATGCTAAAAAAGGAAAACCTGCTTCGATCTTTGCAAAAATGAATGCACTTGTCGATGCAGATGTCATTCGTGAGCTTTATATCGCTTCTTCTGCCGGGGTTAAAATCACTTTATTAGTTCGAGGAATTTGCTGTTTACGTCCGGGCATCAAGGATATTTCGGAAAATATACAGGTGATTTCCATTGTAGGACGGCTATTAGAGCATAGTCGTATTTTTATTTTTGAAAATGGGGGCAATAAAATTTATTATTTTTCAAGTGCCGATTGGATGCCTCGCAATTTTAATCGGCGGATTGAAGTCATGTGGCCAATTGAAGATTCCATGATTCGACAAAAAATAGACGAAATTAAAGATACCTATTTAAAGGATAATGTAAAAGCGCGGATCATGCAGCCCGATGGAACTTACATTCGACGTCAAGATAAGGAAAAAAATAAAGTGAATGCGCAAGAAATTTTTATTGAGAAAACAAGAGAAAAGCTTTCGGCGCGAGAGAAAAAATCCGATAAAAAGAAAGTATTTGCACAAAAAAAGCAGAGTCATGAAGATTAACTAAATGGTGAAAAAAAGCATCACTCTATGTTTTATCTTCTTTTTTTTCAGCATGTTCAGGTGGGCTAGCCTGTTTGCAGACTATCGACCTATTGAAATTTATTATCCGGGAGCAAGAAGTGCAGCCATGGGGGGAACCGGTACAGCTAGCATCGACTCTATAGAAACTCTTGGAATGAATCCCGCCTATGTTGCAGAAATTAACGAAACTCGCGCATCCATTGGCATTGATGCAATGACAAGAATTACCCGCATTAAATCGGAGCAAGCCATTTTATTAAAGCCACAGTTTATTCCTTTTTTAAATGTAGCTTTTCCAATTTATCCAAATTCTGGTGCGGGTATTTCGATTCATTCACCAATCCAACGTCGATTTCCGGATCAAAATTTTATTTTTTATGTAATGGAAGCTATGTTTGGCTATACCATCACCCGAAATATTTCTGTGGGAGCTTCCGCAGGTGCCGGACTAGGGGTAGAAGCAGAGCGCTATGATGGATGGGGCTTTTCTGGGAGCTTTTCTTTGTTATACCGCAGGCCTCATTATAGTGCTGGAATTTTTTATAGGTTGCCTACTTCCTTATATTACTCTGAATTTCCGACTTCGCCGGATTTACAAGAAACAATGCCGGATATTTTCCGTGCTGGCATAGCACGGCATTGGAAATTCGTTACTATCACGCTCGATCTAGAATATGTCAACTGGGAAAGAGTGACGTTTACCCAATATGGACAAAATAAAACGCCGCCATTTGCGTCTGGATTCTTTGGTAGGGTCAATCCTCACTTAGGTGCAGAATTTCCTATTGTGTGGTGGCCTGGTCTTCGTTTTAGAACAGGTTTTTTTACTTCCGATTTCTTTTCTTTTAATGGAAGCAATGATAGGCAAATTTTATGGAGTTTAGGGTTTGGTGGTCTAGCCGGTAATGTTTTATGGGGTGATCGATTAAGAATTGATTTTTCTCTCATTTCTAGTTTTATCCCTTCTCTTTTTTGGAAAGAAAACAATGCGGTAGAGAAATTACAGGTATCGTTTGAATTTCTGTATTAACTAGAAAATTGCATATCATAGAGCATTTTATAAACACCATTTTGTTTTAAAAGTTCTTCATGGGTTCCTGATTCTACAATTTTACCGTCTTGCAAGACTAAAATCTGATTGGCACGAAAAATGGTACTTAAACGGTGGGCAATAACAAAAGTAGTTCGGTTTTTCATAAGTCTTTCGAGAGCTTGCTGCACAAGTCTTTCGGACTGGGTATCTAGTGCACTAGTGGCTTCATCTAAAATTAAAATTTCCGGATCTTTTAAAAGGGCTCGAGCTATGGAAATCCGCTGTCTTTGGCCACCGGAAAGTAAAAGACCTCGCTCTCCAATAAATGTGTCATACTTTTCAGGAAGCTCTTCAATAAATTCTGCTGCATGGGCTAACCTAGCTGCCTCTTGGATTTTTTCCAAGGGAATATCACTCCGGCCATAAGCAATGTTTTCTCGGATCGTTCCATTAAATAAGAAGATATCTTGCGTAACCACGCCAATGCGGGATCGTAACTCTTTTAAAGAGACTTCCTTTATATCAACTCCATCAAAAGTAATTTTCCCTTTCGTTGGGTCGTAAAAACGGGGAATTAAATCCACTAATGTGCTTTTACCAGCACCGGAGTGACCAACAAGAGCAATTACATTCCCTACGGGAGCAACGATGTTAATATCTTTAAGAACTTCTTTTTCAGTTTCCGGATACTGAAAATAAACATGATGAAATTCAATCGCTTTTTTTAAACGGGGAAGTGGCTTCGGGTTTTCGACTTCCGGTACTTCCGTAGGCTTATCCATAATTTCAAAAATTCTTTCTCCGGCTGCAATGGTTCGGTGAAGTAAATTAAACCAACTTGCCATTTGTTTTACAGGGCTTAAGATCACTAATAAAATGAACAAAAAGGTAAAAAAAGCTCCATACGTCATTTCACCTTGTGTAATGGCTAAACCGCCGTATAACAAAAGACCAATCACAATAAGAGAAGTAGCAAATTCAACAATGGATGGTCCAATTGTATGGTTTACTCGATAGCGCAAAGTTTGCTTGTACAAATCATGATTGATATGGTCAAAACGAGTATGCTCATAGTCTTCCATACTAAACGCACGTATCACTCGAATACCGGAAATGAGCTCTTGTAAATGTCCGTTTAACTCAGCTAAGCGAACTTGCTCGTTTGTGGTAATACCTTTTATCTTTTTAGCAAAGTGATTCACTGGCCATAAAACAAGCGGAACTCCAATGGCACAGATTAAAACAAGTTTATAATTTAATAACAGTAAAATGGCTACATGCGTCACAATAATGAAAAAGTTATTAATACTAATTCGCAAGTCGTTAGAAACAGCATCCGATACAATCGTAACATCATTAATGATTCGACTCATTAAAATGCCGGTTTTTTCCCGAACAAAGTAATTTAATGGAAGACGTTGTAATTTTAGGTAAAGATCATTGCGTAAATCTTTTACAGCACGAAGTCCCGTAGATCCAATAAAATATACTGCCCCCATCGCAGAAAATATTTTTAAA
>RFJE01000099.1 GCA_003695005.1 Candidatus Hydrogenedentota bacterium
GAACAACCAGCAATATCCCCTGAAGAACAAACTCCTGCAGAAACCGAACAAGAGGAAGAGGAAGATATCACACTGTCAACCGATGAGCTAGATGGAATCCTACAAGATACCCAAGAAGTGCCTTCGGAAGAATTATCCGAGACTCCTATTCCAGCAGAAGATGAAATTTTAAGCTTAAAAGACGAGCCAGCTACACAGGCGCAAACAGAAGAAACCATGAGCAGTGAGGACTTTTTCTCGGAAGAAGAGGAAGGCCCCATTACCCTATCACCCGATGAAATGGACGGCATTTTAGAAGATGTGGATGAAGAAGCGATTGAAGAAGTAGGCCCAACCGAAGAAAATCAGCCATTAGAAACAGAGCCTGAAACAGAAAGTTCAGAACAGCCTGCTCTTTCTGCAGAACCTGCTAGCGCGCCAATGGCATCCCCTGAAGCCCCTATGAGCAGTGAAGACTTTTTCTCGGAAGAAGAGGAAGGCCCGATTACCCTATCACCGGATGAGATGAGCGGTATTCTCGAAGATGTAGAAGAGGAAGTGGAAGAAGTAAGCCCGCAGGATACGAGCCAAGAATTAAAAGCAGATGAAGAGCCAACAACATTAGAACAGACAACAGAAGAGACACCTGAAGAACTGCCCCAAGAGCTTGAGGTCGAAGATGTAGAACTTGAAGAAGAGCCCGTGGAAATATCATCCGATGAAGTATCGGAACTTGTGTCTACTGAATCCGAAATGGAAGAAGAAACTCGCAGTGAAATTTCGCTCGAAGAAGACTTAGAAAAACAAGACGTCAATATTAGTGATACTTTACCTGAAGCCGAAAGAGCCGAAGATATTAAAGAAGAGCCAGTAAACTTAACGGCTCCTGCGGTAAAAGAAGAGCCTGTTACAATAAGTGAAGAAGAAGGCTCGGTGGATTTAGAGAAAAAGGCCTCCGAAGAAGAAGCTCTCCCCGATCGCGAAGAACTCAGGGATATGATTGCTTACTTAGATAATTTGCTCGGTGAGCTTCCGGAAGAAACCATTAAAAATTTTGCAAACTCGGAATATTTTAAACTGTACCAGAAAGTGCTTAATCAATTGGGGCTGTAATGGGCCTTTTACAAAAAGCTCTTGAATTACTAAAAAATAAACCAGAGTTAGAAAAACTTCCTGCCGATGTCGAAGAAAATTGGGAAGAAGAATCTCTTGAACAAAGCCAGGAATTAGGTATAGAACCACCCAAGTTAGAAACCACAAAAGAAGACCTACCGGACCCTTATTTATTTCAAGAGGAAGACGAATTAAGTACTCTACCTGTTACCGGCCAAATTGATCAGCAAGCTCGGATAGAAGCTTTACTAAATTTATTAGAATTAGCGAAAGAATTGGCTACAGTAGAAAATGAAGAAGATTTATACGATGCTATTTTATTTGGTATTATTGGTCAGTTAGGTGTAAAAGATACTGCGATTTTTTTTAAAGAAAATGGTTCGGTTCAATTAAAAGCCTTTCGGGGTTTCCGAGATCAATTCTCGGATGTTCCTGTCAATCGAAGCCTTATCTTAAAAACATTTCAAAAAGAGCCTGAGGTTTTTTCAGTAGAAGCAATGCTAAAAAAAATCGCTGGCCCCGAAAGAAAATGGCTGGCTTCTTTCGGTGCTAGTCTCATTGTACCGATTGTAAATCCAACTAGAGAAGTCTTTGGTTTTCTTTTAATTGGGAAAGCAGTATCTGAATTCCATCCCGATGACTTATTATATGCTAAAATCTGCGGAGAATTATTAGGTGCTTTTTTTGAAAGCATTGAAAGAGTCCTTTATTATTCTGAGCAAAAACGGATTTGGAAAGAGCGCCAAAAATACTTTATTTATACTTCTGAATTTTTAAGCTCTCTTGGCAGTCGCTATTTAGAAAAAACAAATTTAGAAGAGTTTGCAGATTTACTAAACGAAGGGTTTCAGTTAAAGACTTATTGTTATTTACGATTAGAAAAAAAAGAATTTGTACCTATCCTATCGGCAGGCCTACAAGAAGAGTCTATTCAGAATTTAAGAGCACCAATTAGTGCACCCTGGCTATGGGAGGCTCGTCATAAAAGAGGTTGGTATTCATGGGAAAACTTTGCGCAAGATCCAGATTTATCGGATAGGTTGAAAAATGAAGATTTATCGGCAACATCTGTTTTACACCTATTACCTGTTTATGTCCATGGCAATTTGCATGCTGTTTTTATGTTATTTCAAGTCCGACAGCCATTAGGTAGTGAAGCACTTTCCATGTTGCAAACAGCTATTTTAGCGTATGCTCACCAAGAGGTGGCGGAAAAAATTCTTCAAGAGTCCAAAAGCGAGACAGCTAAAATTTTAAAAGACCCTCTTTATCCCCTAAAAAATATCATCCGCGAAAAAGAAAATCAATTACTCGAGAAAAATATTCCGTATGTGGTTTTAGGAATCCAAATTACGAATTTAGGAAAGCTAAATGTAATTTTAGAGGATCAAGCTCTTACAATGCGAGAATCTTTCTTAAATCTTTTAAGAAATGACCTTCCACATAATGCATATTCTGCAGAGGTGTTTCCAGGCCACTTTATTGTTTTAGTAGAAAACTGGAAAAAGAAAGAAGCCTGGAGTTGGTCAAAAAAAATAAAAAAGCAAACAGCTCGGCATTTTCCAGAAGAAGAAACAAGGCCACTTTTGCGCATAAAAATAATGGCTCGTCCAGAAGATAAATTCCTAGATCCTGACTTATTTTTATTTGACTGATTGCTTCTTTTGTCGATAATGAAAATAATGAGGCAACTGTCTTTGTTTTGTACCCTTACAGTTTTTATATACTATTCGCTATTTCCTTTTGCCGAAACGGACATGCGCGGTAGCGCTACAGAAAATTTTATTTCCAACAACCTTCATTTTTACATGAGCCAAACAACCATACGGCATTCGACGAGAAAACCAGTTTATGTTCATGTACATTTAGTCAATCGCGGGATTGAACCCGTTACTATTTACTTACATCGCAATTTTTTACGAAATATTACTTTTATTTTAAAAGATCAGGAGGGCAAAATCGTACCCCCGAAAGCACAAATTGAGTCCAGGGAGTCTCTTGATAAAGAGTATTACTATAGCAATTATACACAAACAAATTTTCATTCTCGTGCCATAGTTTTACAACCTAATGAAATTTTTGAGCGAAAAGTCAATTTGCAGCAAGTATTCGATCTTTCTAACGCCATGAAAGCGAAAAGACAAGCTGATTTTTCCTTACATGCCATTTTTTATCCAAATCCTGAACAGATGCCAAAGTATCACATTTTTTCGCAAAACAAATTAGATTTTATTTTGCAAAATGAAAATAGCCCCTTACCACAATTTATTCCAGAAGCCACCGGCGAAGAACCTCTTGCTTTAACGCCGGAAGAAACCATTTACTTAATGTTAAGCGCAGAGTATCAGGCTCGTTGGCAATCTTTTTTTAAGTATATTCGTTTAAAAGATTTCATTTTAGCCTATCCTATTTTTGCAAGGAAGTGGCAAAAAGCATCGAAAAGAGAAAAGCCGTATGTTATGCGTCAATTTAAAATGTATTTGATGAATCAAAAAGCTCAAAAATTGCATCGCTTTGAAATTTTGCCTAGGAGCCCTAAAAATCCCGAAATGGCACTTGCGAAATTAGAAGATGATCGAGAAAAAGGTGTGGCCACTGTGAAAGTAAAAGCAGTACGTGAATATGATGGCTTCCAAAGAGAATTCCTTTATACTTATTATTTAACAGCAATTGGCCGATTTTGGAAAGTAACAGGAGTAGAAACTACATTAATACGGTAAGACTATGACAGACGTACTATCACAAGATGAAATAGATCAGCTGCTTACGGCAATATCAAGTGGAGAAATCCAAGCGGATGAATATACCACGCAGACGGAGCAGAAAAAAGTAAAAATTTACGATTTTAAAAGACCGGATAAATTTTCCAAAGACCAAATTCGTACCGTGCAAATGATGCACGAGACGTTTGCACGTTTAACGACAACCGCCCTATCTGCAAAACTACGCGCCATGGTGGCCGTGCATGTAACGAGTGTGGATCAGCTCACTTACGAAGAGTTTATTCGTTCGATCCCCAACCCAACAACTCTTGCTCTCATTAACATGGATCCTTTAAAAGGAAGTGCCATTTTAGAAATGGATCCTTCGATTACGTTTACCATTATTGATAGACTCTTTGGCGGAGCCGGCGAAACCATCAAGCTTAATCGAGAGCTTACGGATATCGAAATGTCTGTTATTGAAGGCATTGTGGTTCACATTTTAGGAAACTTGCGGGAAGCTTGGTCTACCGTAATTGATTTACGACCTCGTCTTGGCACCATTGAAACTAATCCGCAGTTTGCTCAAATTGTACCACCAAATGAAATGGTGATGCTCATTACATTAGAAACGAAAATTGGCGAAAGCGAAGGGATGATGAATTTATGTATCCCGTACATTACTATTGAACCCATCATCCAAAAGTTATCTGCACAATATTGGTTTTCTTCTATCCGTCGTGGCGAATCGGAAGTCAACAAGCAAATGATTCAATCTCGTTTAGAGCAAGTGACTGCAGAAGTTACCGTAGAGATTGGCACTGTGGACTTAACATTTAATGAAGTTATGAGCTTAAAAAAAGGAGATGTTATTAAACTACCGAAAAGTACGAAAGAAGAATTTATTGTAAAAATCGGGGATCGACCAAAGTTTAAATGTCGTCCGGGACGAGTTGGATCTAAAATCGCCGTGCAAATTGGCGAAGAAATTCACGATGTACCCGATGAATTCCTTATTAGTGAACGTTCCAAAGAAGAACTTTAAGAAAACTTATGAAAAAAATCACAGATCCGGAAGACTTAAAATTACTACATCATTTAATTAATGCCTATCGGGATCTTATTCGGGAGCGATATGACTATTCGTCTATTCAGCAAAGAATTCACATTCCTCCTGAAATAGACGAAAGTTTAGTAAATTCTTTTCGTGAATACTTTTTAGGCTATGTCTACCCTACCCCTGAAAAACGAGAAGAAATCGAAGAAGCTTTTCGATCTCTTTCTCATTATATTACTTCTCCTTCTAAAATGTGGCGACTTGTAGGAAATATGGCTTCTGCAGTTTTTCGTTTTGGTCGTCACTTTCCGGCAGCCTTAAAAGCAGGATTTATTTCTTTAGAATCCTATATTGATGCGAATCGTTTTGAGCATAGGCTCTTGCAAGCTGCCAAGGAAAAAAATTACCAAATTCCTTTAAGCCGAGATCAATTTGAAAGCTGCATTGTATCCATTCCCCGTGTAGAAGCCAATGAGTTTGTAGAGACAGTCTATGCTCTTTTTAAGAGCTTAACCGACGAAGAGCTTTTAATAAAGACACTAGAAATTATGGAAAGTGTTGTACAAAAAATGCTGCGTTATCCAGATATTTATCCCGCAAAAGACATTGACGGCATTCGACTTGGTATGGAAATTATTGAGCAGGGATACAAGATGTTTCGGCCCTACCCTAAAGATGTTCGCTTAACGGCTGTAAAACTCATCCGCGAAAATGAGTTGGACTATCTTGATAGGTTGTACGAAAAATATCGTTAACGTGGAATTTTACGCGGTTTCCCGTTTTCATCTAAAGCAACAAAAGTTACCTGACATTCAATAATATCGCGTGAATTTCCGGTTTCTTGGTCATAGGCTACTGCTTTTCCAATGGCAGTAACGCTCGTCCTTTTAAGTTCTTCTATTTTAGCATAAATTTGAATGACTTCGCCTAAATACGCGGGATTGCGAAATCGCACATGATTCATGGCTAATGTTACAAATGTTTTGTATTTCAAAACATTCGATACATGAATATAGATATCTTTATCGAGCCATGCTAGCAGTTGTCCCCCAAAAATATGGTGATTTGGATTTAAATGCTCTGTCATCACTAAATGTTGCGAAACCAAAGTAAATTCTTTTTCCGGAAATTGCATTACTGCTCCCATACAAAATAAACTTCCACTCTTCGATTTTTTGCTTTCGAAGCTTCGTCTTTTTCTTCCACAAGCGGACGCCGGTAAGCAAAGTATTTCGCACGAATTTTTTCTTTTGGAATGCCGATTTTAATGAGTGCTTTTCTCATGTTGTAAGCACGCTCTTTTGACCAACGAATATTTTTCTTTAAGCCCCCTTTTCTATCCGTATGACCTTGTACTTCAATGAGAGGCTTTCCTGCTTGTATCCACTTTTGCTTTATTTTAAAAAGTTCTTTTTGTTGCTTCTTTGAAAGGTTTGTAACTTCTTTGCCAAAGCGCAAGGTAGCAATTAATTCATACCGAACTTTCTTTTGTTTTTTAACCTTTTTTGATTTTTCCGTGACATTAGTAGTTGTTTGCTTTGTTTTCTTATTATCTGTATTATCTTTTGTTTCTTTTTTAGCCACTGTAATCTTACTTGTTGTACTTTCTACCACAGGTTTCATCTGCAATGTTTTTTGAGCAGCAGTTTGTTTACCATTTTCCGAAAAAAAGTCTGCCAAAGAAAATTTTTGCTTTAGTGGATCATACCCCGTTAACGAAGCCGAAACAATGATGGATGTATTCTTAATAAATTCAGCATATGCCTGACGCTTATTTTGTTCGTCATGGATACGAACAGGAATCGTTAATACAAAGCGATCTCCATCTAATCGCATGATTTTTTCATCACTTTGTTCTTGGTTATATACAAGCCGGTAAGTTACATTTGGCCGGATTATCTTATTCTCTTTACCAAGCATTTGAAAAGAAATCGACAAAGAATCCGGTAGTTGAAACTCCGGCAATAAACTAAAATTTTTAGTGATAGTTTCCGGCCTATGATTTTCCCGCAAATCAAGAATCGTCTCATATGGCTCATACCCGGGGGCTGAAATTAAAATTTCATAAACCTCATCGTTCATTAAATCCATCTCATAAGCACCTGCAGGCAATTGTGTCGCAATGTTTCTTTCGCCATTTTTCGAACGGATCCGAATATTGGCTTCAATGCCTTTTATGCTATCTGCTTCATGTACTTTGCCTTTATACGTAATGACAACTTTTGGCTTTGCAAATTCTGGTACTTTTGCTCTATATACATCAAAACTTCCATACCCCCCCTTGCGATTCGAACTAAAATACATTCGCAATCCATCGCGTGTAACCGTCGGGTATTCATCATCATACGGACTATTGTATGGCTTGCCTAAATTCTGTGGTTTTTTCCAAGGCGTTCCTTTCATATATAACATTTTTTGTGTTACGTAAATGTCATAACGACCTACACCGCCATCTCTATCGGACGAAAAATACAACGTAATACCATCACTATGAATAGAAGGGGAAATTTCCGCTGCACCACTGTTTATAATACTACCTGCATTGACAGGCTTTTGCCACATTTTCTTTGCTGTATCATAATGAGCAATCCAAATATCGTCTTTTCCATACCCCCCCGGACGGTTTGACGAAAAATATAAGGTAAGACCATCCGGTGAAATGGAAGGCATTCTATCATGAAAATCACTGTTAATGATACTTAACGGAATCGGATCTGTCCACTTTCCCTGTACTTGCTTTGTATAGTAAATATTGGTCTCTTTTTTCCCCTTACGACCTTTTGTTGCAAACGAAGTAAAATACATTTCTAAACTCCCATCCGGCAACTTACGAAGAGAAGGCAATCCATCAAAATACGCTGAATTTACAGGGGGACCAAAGTTGACAGGTGGCTTAAACTTTACAGTACCATTGACCCTTTCCCCAAGTGCATACCATAAATCAAAATCTCCACTTAAACCTACAGAGCCGGGCCTGTTGGATTCAAAAACTAAAATTGTTTCATCCGGCAAAATAAAAGGTGTATATTCTACAAATTTTGTATTGATTTCAGAAAGGTTTTCTACTTTTGCTTCTTCTCCCGGGGTAACTGGAATCGGGGGTAGTTCAGATGCTAACAAAGGCAGCAAAATAGCAATCGAAAAAAGCCACCATCTTTTACACAATTTCATAATGCAGTTCGAAATGCATAGTTGTTATGTCAAGAAATCAAATACTACCTGCCAATTTCTAACATTTTCTTAACTGCTTTTTCTGCCCTGACTCTTACGTCTTCCGGGACATCGACTTCATATTGCTCGTTTTCTAAAGCAGCTTTAACTTTTTCTAATGTAATTTTCTTCATGTGCGGGCATGTCTGACAAGTGGATATAAATTCGACATTAGGAAATTCTCCTCGTAAGTTGTCCCCCATAGAACACTCGGTCAGGAGTAACACACTTTTTGCATGACTGTTTCGAATATAATCTGCCATTTGGGAAGTTGATCCGCTAAAATCGGCAAGACGAGTTACTTCTTCGCGACATTCGGGATGCGTAATAATTTTTACATCCGGAAATTGACGTCGGGCATTTTGTATATCATAGACCGTATAC
>RFJE01000100.1 GCA_003695005.1 Candidatus Hydrogenedentota bacterium
ATTGCTCTTTCGGGTAACACAGGACGAAGTACAGGCCCCCATTTACACTTTGAAGTAAGGTGTGAGGGGATAATACTGAATCCTGAATTTTACTTACCAGAGTTTACCTCTTCCATGCATTCTGCCATGGAGTTTGAAACTAACTTAATGTATTTAGAACAAACAGAAAGATTACAACTTCGTCCTAAAAACTAATTTAGCTTTGCCCCTAATGTTGGGAAATCAACTCTTGGCATTAGGGAGCTTCCACAGAGACGCCCTATTACATTCGTAGTAACATTAGCAGTAGAGTTACTTGTATTTGTATCATGGCTATAGACAACACCATTACTTCCTTCCCATAAGCCTGTAAAAGGGGAACTTGTCGAAATGGAACTCGTTACATTGACTGCTTTTGCTGCATACCCTGACAAAGTAAGACTGCCCGAAATGGAGCTAGCAGGGGGAACAGCTGGAGCCAGGTTAAATTTATACTGCGCAGAACGAGTAAAGCTAAAGGCAGTTCCGGCTACATTTCCGCTTACATTGGTAAGCCCGTAAATGGCCGCTTGTTCTAAACGAAAGGAACATTCAAACCGGGTATATGCATGAGGGAAATTAGATCCACAGCCACTGACAAAAGTATTGGTATTGGCAAAAGCATTTTCTACGCCAGCAATTCCTACATCGTTATCTCGAAATATAGCGCTAATCACAGAATTCCCAACACTATCTGCAATAAACCGAAAATATACATAAACATTCGAATAATCTGCTAAACTAGAATTCCAACCAATTAAAGAATCCGTTGCTGTAGAAGAATAATAATTTAAGCGAGAAGTTTGCGGTCCATATCCGGCTATGTCGGAAGCCACTTCTGATAATCCCTCATTGACCCATGTCTCTTCGAATTTTGCACTTGTATTTTGTAAGTAGTACTCATAATCATGTTCAAAATGAAGCATGTGCTGGTACTCATGTGCCATTGTGGCTAAAAAGTCCCTAGACCCTGGAATTGCGGGATAGGTATCTAAGTATAAAATATCCGCTTCATTCGACCGTATGCAAATGGATCCTGCACATAGGCTTTTTTTTACCGACTTATCGGAATACTGATCATACGGGCTAAAGTATCCAGCTATATAAGGATCACCTTGTTTTGCACCATCTCGAATGTCCAAAAATAGTAAAATGACTTTCCCGTTTTTATCCACATCCGGTCTTTTACCAAATGTACTTTCTAAAATAGGGCCTGTTTTTTCAAACTCATTGAGCACATCTTTTGCTAAGGATTTTGTAACAAAACTTGTGTCATACGAAACATAAACCATTGCATTGTTCGATTCAGCTAGAAATACAGCAGGGAACTGATAAGACGTGGTAATTTGCCCATTTTCAATATTGAATGACCAAAAAGACTTTGACCCAAAAAGATCGATGAGAGAATCACTATTAGCACAGGAAAAAAGAAAAAAAAGGACACTGACTAGAGAATACTTATACACTTACCCATATTCCGTTTAAATTATAGGAAGTCGAGCGCTTTCTTTAGCGAAACCGACCAAAAATCCCCGAAGAAGCATTGAGTTCTTCCTCGAGCTCTTTTACAAGAGCTTTTACTTTGCTACTTGTTCCTTTTGGAATTTGAACTTTTACTTCTACAAGCAAATCTCCGCGACGGTTTGGATGTCCCATGACTGGCAGTCCCTTTTGGCGGACGCGGAAAACAGTATCGGGCTGCGTTCCCGCAGGAATTTTTAATTTTACTTGGCTACCTTCCAAAGTAGGTACCATAATTTCCCCACCAATAATAGCCGTAGTCACAGGGACTTCTGCTGTTGTCCGTAAATCTGCGCCTTCTCTTGAAAACTTTTTATGTTTTTTTACGTGAACGACCACGTATAAGTCTCCGCTCGGCCCGCCATTCGGACCTGCTTCCCCTTCCCCGGCAACTTTTAGTCGTGTACCACTTTCAATTCCAGGCGGGATACGAATACTAATGGTTCTTTTTCGATGAACTAATCCACTTCCCCCGCAAGCTGTACAGGGATTCGCCGTAATTTGACCTTCTCCTCGGCATTGCGGGCAAGTAGATGCAATGGAAAAAAAGCCCGAAGATCTTCTTACCTGACCAGTACCATGACAAGTCGGACAGACTTCCACTTTTCCATCTGAGCTTCCTGTTCCCCCACATTTCTCGCAATGCTCTTGCCTAGGAACTTGAATTTTAACTTCTTTTCCATGTAAAACATCTTCTAAAGATACTTCTAAATTATACCGTAAATCCATTCCCCTGCGTTTAGAAGATTGCGATCGGGTTCGGTGTGTACCAAAGCCACCACCAAAGCCGGAAAAAAAGTTTTCGAATAAATCTTCAAAGCTAGTGCCTTGAAAAATATCCGAAAAATCTTGGTATGCTCCTTGGCCATACATTTCGCTAGCTCCTCGCAAGCCTTCATGACCAAATTGATCGTATAATTTCCTTTTTTCCGGATCGCGCAAAACTTCATACGCTTCTGTGGCTTCTTTAAATTTCTCCTCCGCAGCTTTATCGTTTTTATTTTTATCGGGATGATATTTAAGCGCAAGCTTACGGTAAGCTTTCTTAATTTCATCAAGTGTTGCATTTTTACTTACGCCTAATACTTCGTAATAATCCCGTTTTCCTGCCATATTGCCCTCTTTCCTTTTCTTTTTCTTAAATAAATCCTGCGCCGAAAACCGGCGCAGGTATTTTTACTTTCATTTACAATTTTTTATTTTTTATCGTTATCGTCGTCTTTTACCTCTTCAAACTCGGCGTCCACAACCTTTTCGCCACTTTCGGAAGCCGTGGATGTACTTTCTTGTTCCGATGCTTCCGACTGACTTTCAGAAGCATTTGCTTGTGCAGCTTGCATAAGCACTGACGAATGTTTTTCCATTAAAGACTGCAAGCTACTTTTGGCATTTTGCATTTGCGTTAAATCGCGAGTATTTAATGCATCTTTAGCTTTTGCAAGCTCTTGATCAAATTCAGACTTAATCGAAGCATCTAAATTTTTTGCTTCTGATAATGTTTTTTCTAGTGTATAAATTAAATTGTCGAGCTCGTTATAAGCTGATGCAATTTCTTTTGCTTTACGATCTTCTTCTGCATGTGCTTCGGCGTCTTTAATCATTTTTTCAATTTCTTCTTCGGACAAAGATCCAGTTGCTTCAATTTTAATTTGCTGTTCTTTACCGGTCTTTAAGTCTTTTGCCGAAACATGCACAATTCCATTAGCATCAATATCAAATGTAACCTCAATTTGCGGCACTCCTCTTGGTGCGGGTGGAATCCCGACTAATTGAAAGCGCCCAAGCGTGCGGTTATCTTTTGCCATTTCCCGCTCACCTTGCAATACATGAATATCCACTGCGGTTTGGTTATCCGCTGCCGTTGAAAAAATCTCACTTTTCTTGGTCGGGATAGTTGTATTGCGCGGGATAATTTTTGTCATAACACCACCTAAGGTTTCGATACCTAAAGAAAGCGGTGTAACATCTAACAAGAGTACATCGGAAACATCCCCTGCTAATACACCGCCTTGGATGGCTGCTCCAATGGCTACTGCTTCGTCGGGATTTACACTTTTGTTTGGCTCTTTTCCAAAAATCTGTTTTACTTTTTCCCGAACAGCAGGGATACGAGTCGAACCTCCTACGAGCAATACCTCATGAACATCTGCGGCTGTAATGCCTGCATCTTTTAAAGCTTGCTCGCAAGGTTTTACAGTTCTTTCAATTAAATCATCCACAAGTTGGTTAAACTTTGCACGAGTAAGCGTCATATTTAAGTGACGCGGACCGGATTGATCGGCTGTAATAAACGGGATATTAATATCCGCTGTTTCTTTTCCGGAAAGCTCAATTTTTGCTTTCTCGGCTGCTTCTTTTAAGCGCTGCAAAGCCATTTTGTCTTTAGACAAATCAATACTCGTTTCTTTTTTAAACTCTGCAATCAACCAATCCATAATGGCCTGGTCAAAATCGTCGCCACCTAAATGTGTATCTCCCGAAGTCGATTTTACCTCAAACACATTGTCGGATAGCTCTAAAATGGAAATATCAAATGTACCGCCACCTAAATCGTAAACGGCCACAATTTCATTTTCCTTTTTCTTGTCGAGACCATACGACAGCGCTGCTGCAGTGGGCTCATTAATAATCCTTACCACATCTAGACCCGCAATTTTTCCGGCATCTTTTGTGGCTTGTCGTTGCTCGTCGTTAAAGTAAGCAGGCACTGTAATGACTGCTTTTTCTACTTTGTGGCCTAAATAATCTTCCGCGGTCTGCTTCATTTTCATAAGCACACGCGCAGAAATTTCTTCAGGTCGATAGTCCTTATTTCGACCCTCAATTAAAATAGAATTATTTGGCCCTTCTTTTACTTTGTAAGGTACTAACTTTATTTCTTCTTGTACCTCATTAATACGACGTCCGATAAACCTTTTTACCGAACGATACGTATATTCAGGGTTTGTAATCATCTGGTTTTTTGCCACTTGACCAATTAAAAGTTCTCCCTTATCGTTTTCTGCGACAATGGATGGCGTGGTTCGAGCGCCTTCTGCATTTGGAATAACCACGGGCTCTCCCCCTTCCATTACCGCAACGCAAGAGTTTGTGGTTCCAAGGTCAATGCCAATAATTTTTTCTTTGCTGCTCATAGTTTACTCCTTTTCTTCTTGGTTATTTTTGTTGTCTTCTTGTTTGTTTTGTTGGTTTTCTGTTTGCTCCTTTTTTATAGGAACTTTTACAGCCACACGTGCAGGACGCACAATGTGGTCTCCAATTTTATATCCTTTTTGATAAACTTGATCCACAATTTCATTTTCTACTTCATCCGACTCAATACGAGTCAGAGCTTCCATGCCATTTGGATCAAATAAATCTCCCGTCGGATCAAACTCTTCTACATTAAATTTAGTAAAAGCTTCCCATAATTGTTTTTGGATAAGCTTTACTCCTTCTAAAACTCTCTGCACCTCTTCTGACGGATTCTTGCCTTCTGTATGAAAGACCTGATCAAAAGAATCTAATGCAGGCAAGAGCTCCGTTAAAATTTTTTGCATTACAAAACGCTCAATATCTCCTTTTTCCTTAATGGTGCGTTTTCGATAATTTTGAAACTCGGCTCTTTCCCGAAGCAACATATCTTCCGTTTGAGCCAATTTTTCTTTAAGCTCTGCAAATTCCTTATCCGTGCTTTCTTTTTGATCGGTTGTTTGATCTGCATCCGCAGAACCTTTTTCATCTTGCTTCATTTCGTTTTGGTTTTGGCTTTCCATCTTGCTTCTTTCCTTTTCTTTTGCCTCATTTTCAGGCTTTTGTGTTTGTTTCTCTTGTTTTGTATTTTTCGTTTGCGTCATTTTTTACTCCTTTTGCTCCGGTTTGATAGGTAACCCGCTTCCTTGCTCGGGTGGAACAAAATTTTGATTTAAAATATCCGATAATAATTGCGAACTATAATCTAATGTTGGAATGAGCTTATCATACGCCATTCGGCTTGGACCAATGACACCCATGGCTCCCATTGGTTTTCCTCCGAGCGAATACGCTTTCGACATAATAGATACTCCCTCTAACTTTTCGCCATCAATTTCAATACCTAACTGCAAGTGAATGCCTTCTCGCTTTTTCATTTCTTGCAAAAGTTCAATTAAAAATTCACGATTACGAATTTTTTCAATAAACCGCTCGGCTAACTGCTCGTCCTTTAAATTCTGCATAATTTGTCTAAAAAACTCTGTTTCGCCTTCGACATAAACTTGTTCATGTGGCGGATTATACACAAGAGCTTGCGCTACTTGAAGCGCGACTTCCATATCTTCGCCAAGCGGATTTTCTTCTTCGGCTAAAAACTCTAGCCCACGATTTTGTATTTCGTGAAGCTCATACCCACGTAAATTTTCTGTTAAAAAGCGACTTACTTTATATAAGCGCTCTTGTGTAATCATCCGATCGAGTTTAATTTTTTTCTCATACACATTGCCCGATTCTGCCACAAGGACTGCTAATACAAAGCTATCGGCAATAGAAACAAGCTCTAATCGTCGGATAATGCTATTAATGGAAGTGGGCGCTAACACCACCCCCACTGCTTTCGAAGTCGCAGCAAGCATTTGTGCCGTAGCGCTCAACAGCTTATCCATTTGCAACTGCGCTTTCGCATAAAACTCCTCTAACTTTGCTTTTTCCGTTAGAGTAATATGATACAATTGAATGAGCTCTTCCGCATAAAGCCGAATGGCTAAATCCGTCGGCACACGCCCTGCAGACGTATGCGGACTCCGTAAAAAGCCAAGTTGTTCTAATAAAGACATTTCTTTGCGTACCGTAGCAGAAGAGCATTTTAAGTCAAACTTTTCCACAAGCGCTTTTGATCCCACAGGCTCTCCAGTTAAAATATATTCGCTAACTACAGCACGAATTATTTCTACTTGCCTTGGTGTAATTCCTCCTCTCATGCTCTTCTCCCTTTTGCCTGTTAGCACTCTAATCTATTGAGTGCTAACACTGGTAATATACACAAAAAAAGACAAATCGGCAAGTTTTTTTTCATTTTTTTGGAAAAAAAGTTAGATTTTTACCTAAAAGCACCTCTGGGTGATTGCAAACAAGGACAAGATCACAGCCGGCATTTAAAGATTTTTCCACAGCTTGTTTCGGGTCACCTGCTGCTTTCATATCTAAATCATCGCTTAGAACAACTGTTGATCCTAAAGATTTTGCTTCTTTAATTATTGTTTTACTCTGCGAAGCAATGTTTTCACTGTCTAACTCGGGATATTTAGCATGAGATACCATGACAGGAAGATAGTATTTTTTAAGCAAAGTTTTATACACCATCTTTTGATCGTGCCACAAAGAAGTCGGCATGTGGCAAGCTACCTTGTGAAAATGAGTATCATCTTTTGCAGTAGCTAGTGTCGGAAAGTGTTTTAAGCAAGTTTGGATACCTGCTTTTTCCATGCCTGTTATAAATTGCTCCGCTGTATCGAGCACGGTTTGTTTGTCTTCTCCGTAACAACGAGACCGATAAAAGATAGGGGTTTCCTTTGTTGCAATATCGACTACTGGCGCAAAATTTAAGTCGATACCAATGGAACAAAGCTCTTTGCCTACGTTAAAGCTTAACTCTTCTAAATCTTCTCTTTGGACTTGTTGTTGTGGATCGGGCAGATCTGGCTCGAAAAAAACACGTCGCACTTTTCCCCCTTCATGGTCTATAGCAAACAAAAGACGATATCCTAATTCCTTTTGGGCAAACGTCTTTAGTTCCCGAACCAAACCTTTCCATTGCTGCAGAGATTGAATATTTCGAGAAAAAAAAATAATCCCGATAGGTCGAATTTCTCTTAATAGTTTTTGCGTCGTCTCATCCATGTTTTTAGAAGGAATACCAATGAATACAGGACTTACTTGCTTTTGTTTGATAAGTTCGTAAATTGTTTCTCGAGATAAAACAGACATTACCAATCTAAAACAACCCGTTCAATGCTGTCTATTTTCTCACCTAAAAATAATGTTTGTAAATCGGATAAAGTATCCGTAATATCCGATACATAAACCTTTAATTCCCCTTGGGTTTGCTGATTTCGTAAATTTTTTTGTTCTAGCAAATCCTTTAACTCTAAGGCTACTTCTTCGGCAGGGTTGATAAACTGAATGGTAGGATACATAGCAGAAAGCTTTGGCAATAGTAAAGGATAATGAGTACAGCCTAAAATTACATGCGTAATCTCTTCGCGAATTAACTCATCAAGATACTCATGAATTACTAAGTCCATGGCTTTTTTTTCCATATAATTTTCTTCAATCATCGGCACAAATAAGGGACAAGCCTTTGTAAAGAGCCTACCGCTCCCGTTTAACTTTTTGTAAGCTTTTTCATACGATCCACTTTTAACAGTACTGCGAGTAGCAATCACAGCTGGTTTCGATTTTCCCTGTTTTGCAACATTTAAGTATGCGCGAATGCCTGGCTCCACTACTCCTAGTACGGGAATAGACGACTCTTTTTGTAAAATCTCCAATGCATGAGAGCTAGCTGTATTGCAAGCAATCACAATGGCTTTTGATCCTTTATCCACTAAAAAAGAATAAATCTCTTTTGAATAGCGAATCACAGTATCTTTGGATTTTGTACCATAAGGTACTCGAGCTGTATCACCAAAATAAAGCAGGTTTTCGGAAGGCAAAGCCTTTTCAATAGCCGATAAAACGGTAAGTCCCCCTACCCCACTGTCAAAAATGCCGATTGGGGCATTGGGTGAATGGATCATGGTCTAGCCTTGTGGCGCATCTAAGTCAAAAATGGAATGGATTAAGCGCAAAGCTTCTTCGCCATGCTTTTTCGCAATCACACAGGAAATTTTAATTTCACTTGTGGTTATCATTTCAATGTTAATCCCATGATCCGCTAAAACCTGAAACATTTTTGCAGCAATGCCGGAATGCGACTTCATCCCTACTCCCACAGCAGAGACTACGGCAATTTCTGTATCAATGCTTAACGTGCCTGCTTCCCATTTTTGAATTACATTTTCAATGACTTCTTGCGCTGTTTGCACATCCCCCATAGGTACGGTAAATGAAATTGTATTTTTTTTATCCTGCCCCGTAGATTGAACAATGATATCAACGTTGATGTTTTTCTCGGCTAGTGCTGTAAATAGCTCAGCAGCAATTCCTGGTCTATCGGGGACCTCTTGCACCGAGACCCGAGCTTCATCGTTTTTTAAAGTTACTCCAGTAACTAAAAGTTTTTCCATGATTTCTTCCTCCGGAACGACCTGTGTTCCTTTTGTAAAATTAAAACTGGATCGAACATGAATTCGAACATTGTATTTTTTAGCAAACTCAACAGCACGAGAATGCAAGACCCCCGCTCCAAGAGAAGCAAGCTCGAGCATTTCATCGTAAGCAATTTGGTCTAACTTACGAGCCCGTGGAACTTTATTCGGGTCTGCTGTATAGACACCATCCACATCCGTAAAAATTTCACATTCGGATGCTTTTAAAGCAGCTGCTAATGCCACAGCAGAAGTATCGCTTCCTCCCCTTCCTAATGTAGTAATGTTCCAATCGGCATCTACTCCCTGGAAGCCTGCTACAATGCAAACATCATAACTTTGAAAAGCTTTTAAAAGCCTGTCGGTTTCTATTTTCTCAATTCGCGCATTTGAAAAATTTTGATCGGTTTTAATATGAACTTGCGCTGCCGTAAAGCTAACCGCAGAAACTCCAATTTCATGTAGAGCCATGGCTAAAAGCGCAATTGAAACTTGCTCTCCTGTGGAAAGCAACATGTCCATTTCCCGTTTATGGGGATGCGCTGTAATTTCATACGCTAAGCGAACGAGTTCGTCCGTGGTCTTGCCCATAGCAGAAACCACAACAACTAACTTATGCCCATTTCGTACATAGGACGCAATACGCTCGGCTACAGCTTTAATACGATCGGTACTCCCTACGGAAGTACCGCCATATTTTTGTACTAAAATCGGAAGTTGGCTCATGCAGTGAGGTAGATATTAAAATAAACTACCAAATAATTTATTCCCGTAACGAATAGCAATATCAATTACATCGAAAACGACAAAAAGTGCTAAAAAAGGAAGAGATAATCCTGCAAAAGCCCAAGTAAGTTTATCTTCCCATTTTAAGTGCATGAAAAAGACAGCTACTAACGAAGCTTTTAAAGTAGCAATTCCCATCGCAATTAAAATGTTAATTTTTGCGGATCCAAAATCAACATAGGAAGCTAACACGGTAATAA
>RFJE01000009.1 GCA_003695005.1 Candidatus Hydrogenedentota bacterium
CTTCTGGTCTTGGCAAGGTTTTTGCTATTCAGCTTGCTAAAAAGTATCCTAATTCGGAAATACTCATTGTCGGAAGAAACGAAGCGCGACTTGCCGAAACACAACTTGCCCTGGAAAAACTTGGATCTACGGTATCCGCAATGGCATGCGACTTGTCGAATTTACAAGATTTACAACGATTAGAACAAAAGATAGAAACAAGTCCTGTCAGTATTCTCGTGAACAATGCAGGCTTTGGAACCATTGCGAAATTCAAAAACGAAGACCGAGATCAAATTTCTGCCATGGTAGATACAAATGTACGAGCTCTTACAAGGCTTTCTCATGCCGCTGTTCAATCGATGCAAAAGCGATCCGGAGGTAGCATCATCCAAGTTGCTTCTATTGCGGGAATGATACCAACCCCTTTTAGCGCTGTCTATGGTGCTTCGAAAGCTTATGTTATCCAATTAGCTTTGTCCATGCACGAGGAGCTAAAAGAATCTGGTATTTATGTACAAGCTTTATGCCCAGGCCTGACTCATACTGGTTTTCATGCTAGAGCCAATATTGATACTTCCCCATTTCCCGATTGGATCTGGATGGAAGCAGAAGAGGTAGTAGCGGATTCTTTAAAAGCAATGGATCAAAAAAAATCTCTTGTTGTGCCTGGATTGGTAAATAAACCTGTTGCTTTTCTCGGTGAATTTATTCCCGATACAGTGCTAGCCCCCATTGTATCTATGATCATGAAAAACAATTTTTCATAAAGCTTATGAGTATTTTTAAAACAAAAAAAATAGTAAGATTATCTCATACCGATGCAGCAGGGGTTTTATATTTTTCTAGAATTTTTGACTTAATGCACGAAGCTTATGAAGATTTGCTTTTAGAAAAAGGAATTAGTATTTCCGAACTTTTAAAACATGATCTTTATACATTCCCCATTGTAAGTGCCCATGCCGATTACAAAAGACCCATTGTTGTTGGTGATGATCTTACATTTCAGCTAGCCCCGAAAGCACGGAGCACTTCCTTTGAGATTGCATATCATATTTTTCGAAAAACAGAACTTGTAGCAGAAGCTCATACTGTGCATGTTTGTTTATCAAAACTTACGCGTAGGCCTGTTCCCATTCCCGATTTATTACATGACCTGTTTGCCAGCAATTCTCGATGAAGGGCATCCCTCACCATTTTTTGCTTCAGGGTAACATATGATTTTATTTCTCTCCTAATTAGATGTAACACCTACCATATTGGAGCTACCGAACGCAAAAATGGTGAGGGACAGCGATACGGCGTTTCGCCGTATCGCTGATTATTTTCGTTATGGCAAGAAAACTATTTACACGCTATATTTTTTCTTAACATTTTCCTATGACATTAAAAACACAAAGTACAAGCAAACCCGAGGCCAAAACAACAAAGACAGAAAGTAAGAAAAAACCACGTGCTCTTGTTTTAATGAGCGGGGGTTTAGATTCTTCGCTAGCAGCGAAAATGCTAAAAGAACAAGGAGTCGATGTTATTGGAATTTATTTTTATACAGGTTTTTGCATTACAGCGCAAAAATCTCGCACAGGCCTCATTGATCAGCCAAAATCGGATGTTACAAAAGTAGCGGAGCAGATTGGCATTCCATTAGAAATGATTGATATTAGCCGAGACTATATTCCCATGGTATCTAAACCTAAATATGGCTATGGCAAAAATATGAATCCTTGTATTGATTGTCGAATTTTTATGCTGCGCAAAGCGAAAGATCTGATGGAATTTTTTGATGCTGATTTTATTGCTACAGGGGAAGTTCTTGGTCAAAGACCAAAATCCCAAAAACCACCCACCCAAAGATTGATTGAAAAAGAAAGTGGACTAGAAGGAATTTTAATTCGCCCTTTGTCGTATAAGCATTTTCCTGAATCCATTCCCGAAAAAAAAGGCTGGATTCAGAGAGAAAAACTAGGCGACATTACAGGACGATCTCGGAAAAAGCAAATGGAGCTAGCAAAAAAATGGGGTATTACAGAAGCTGCCACGCCTGCCGGAGGCTGCTGCTTTTTAGCCGATGAGACCTATAGTATTCGGTTTAAAGATTTATTGCAAGAGCGAAAAAAATTACTCGGCGACAAAGCACCTGAACTTACCGATCGCGATGTGGTTGTCCTTGGACTCGGTCGCCAAATAAAAATACGCCCTGGACTTAAACTGATTATTGGTCGTTTTGAGGGTGAGAACAATGTAATGTATTTTTACAGGCAAAATCGAGTTTATTTAGAATTTCCCAAAGAAATTCCTGGTCCTTCGGCTCTTATCGACTCTATTGCTACAGAACAAGTTCCCCTACCCGACTCGTGGAAAAAAGCAAAAACCTTTTTAGCCAATAACGAAGATAAATTATCCAATTTTGAAAAAATAGCTCAAAAAATCAAAGTACTTACTAAAACAGAAATGAGCGGAAAAGAGCTTATGCTGATGGCAGGAATCTTTTTAAGGTATCGCAAAAAAAACGCCCCTGCGGAGTTACCTATCACCCTTTCTTTTACGGATTTTGAAGGTAATACTCTCATAAAAGAAAAATTAACAGCCATTGCGTATGATGAGGCAGACGAAATAAAAAATCATATTTTAGCAAAAGCTACGTTTTCCTGATGCAAAAAGAAATTGTTGTTAATAAAAAAGCTCGCTTTAATTACGAGATTCTAGAAACGTACGAGGCAGGGATTGTGCTTGTTGGCAGTGAAATTAAAAGCATCCGCCAAAAAAAAATTAGTATTACTGAAGCCTATGCTGTTTTCAAAAGAAATGAGCTCTTTTTAATTAATGCACGAATTGAGCCTTATGAGCATGCGAATATCTATAACCATGATCCCCTGCGACCACGTAAGCTTTTACTACACCGAAAAGAGTTGAACAAGTTGCAAGGGAAACTCGCACAAAAAGGTTGGGTTCTTATTCCCTTAAAAGTGATTTTAAAAAACCAAAAAGCTAAAGTTATTTTAGGGCTAGGACGCGCTAAAAAGAAACACGATAAGAGACAAGTTATTAAAGAACGGGATATTCGCCGTGATATGGAAAGAGAGCTTAAAAACTACCGTTAAATCAGCGCTTCTCGGCGTTTCGCCGAGAAGCGCTGCCATTAAGATCATACTTGTTCTTTTTTTAGCACCTGTTTTTTCTATTTCCAAAAGTAAGTTTGGTCTTGAGATTAACACATGGGAAAAGCAAGCCGATGGATGGGCTTATCGTATGCAAGATTCTCTTACCTTAAAAAAAGCACGATTTTTTGAGAAGAAAAAAAATGATTTTGAAATGATAACAGAATTAAAACGCCTACTGTATCATGATTTTCCACGTCCTATATTGCATTTTGCCATTGCAAAAGCGTATGCAAGAAGCCATAACTTTTATGAAGCATACTCTCATTGGAAAAAAATTGGAAAAGAATATCCTTCCTTTCCGGATGAAGTACAATATGCATATTTTCTTTCTGGTTTTGACTTCCAAGAACATCTGGGAAAAGTACAATGGAAACAAGTAGAAACTTATTACAAAAAATTGAACCAGCAAAACTCTAAACATGCAGAAAATTTTCGTTTAAGATCAGGGCTGTATTTGCTCTCACAAGGGAATGTATCCTCGGCAAAATTTTTAATACAGGGTTTAACTGGATATGATCAGGTGAAAAATAAATTTGTAAAGCCACAACCTGTATCAAAATGGAATTTATTGTGGGGGATTGTTCCTGGAGGAGTCTTTTTTCGGTTTGGAAAATGGAAACGTGGCTTCATGTCTTTTACCACCGTAGGGGCACTCGGTGCTATCACTGTATTCTCGGCAATCCAAGGAGGAGTGATTTTACCTTTGCTAGCAGGTGCTTTTGCTATCCGTTACTTTTTTGATTCCCTATCACAATCATTTTTGTTTTTAGTAGGGCAAGATAAAGCAAATATAAAGCAATGGAGAAAAGAATTATATGAAGCAGCAAACCTTCCAACAGATAGGCCGTTTTATTCCGGCTTTCGCTTTCGCATCGTGGCTATTCCCTAACAGCATTTATACCATAGAAAATTTATCCCCGAAAGTACAACAAGCTATCGAGATAATTCGCCAACAAAAAAATTTTCCTTTTTGCGCTAAAATTGTTCAGAAACTCAATGGACCAAAAGGTTTTGAAAAGCGAAAAGGGCTTTACTGTGCAAAAGCCGGAAAATTTAAAGCAAAGTTTTATGTACCTCATGAAACCATTGTATTTAACGGAAAAAAAATCTATTGGAAAATAAAAGGAAACCCATTCACCTGGACTTTATCTGCCGAAGCAATGCACTTTCCAAGTCCAAATCATGCTTTGCCAAAGGAAATTTTAGTGATCAAGGAACTTAAACCAAACTTTTGGGAGAAACTCTTTCACCCTAACCTTCAAAAGGTAAGTATTATGACAGCAAAAAACCCGACACGAAAGTTAGTAGTAACACTAGATTTAACTTTACCCGCCATTGTACAACGAGTCTTGCTAAACCAATATGGTCAAGTTCTTATCCGAGAAAAATATGCCAATCCAATTCGTATTCATAATAAAATTTTTTTTCGCACTGTCCAGATCGAAATGGCTGGCAAAATTCCGATATTAAATGAAACCGTTTACAGCGAAATTACTGCTTACCCGAAATTGTCCAAAGATTACTTTCAACCACCTGCTGGACCTTATAAAGAATTTCATGCTAGTAACCAATAGGGGCTTGCGAGACCAGCGATACGGCGAAACGCCGAGAATCGCTCAATTCATAAAAAACAAAGAAGCTTGATCTGATAACTCTCATTCTATTTCAGGTTTCAAGGTAGCAAGGATGAATATGCTAAATTTAAGAAGATTATCAAAAAGAAATTGTACGAGGTTATACAATGCAAGAAAAAAGAGAATGGC
>RFJE01000101.1 GCA_003695005.1 Candidatus Hydrogenedentota bacterium
ATTCATTGCAGAAAAATAACTTTGGAATACGAATGTTATTTTGACGCTAAACTCGAAGAACGGTTGCGCGGCCGAAGCCAGGGGGGTGTCCCCCCTCATATATTATAGGGAAAGATTTGACGCTTGCCACAACTAAAACTTGACGCTGTGTCGTCCAATGAGTTTTTAGCTTTTACGCATGTTTATATTCAAAAAAATTCAAAATCCCTTGTCTTATCTTTTTTTTCAGGGGATGATACATGATACACAAACTAGGATTCAAAATGATAAAAAATCAGGAGAGTGATATGAATTTAACAAAGAGTACACGAAAAAAATGGTTAGGCATTTTTTCCTGGCTCGCTATTGCGACAGCGCTTTATGCGCAAGCAAGTGGATCAAGCCAGGATTCGGATGCAAACACGTATTTGCTAGTTGCTATAATTTGTGCAGCAGCTGCTTTAGTGTATGCATTATTTACAGCCTTTCGTCTCTTAAAGCGTTCCGAGGGAACGGATGAAATGGTTAAAATTGCATCTGCCATTCGCGAGGGAGCCGATGCTTTTTTAAAGAAGCAATACATGTCCGTTGCTATTTTTGTCGTGATTGTAGCAGGGGCACTTGCTTATTTATACGGCACAGACCCTAATTTACAGTATGGTATTTATGCGCCTATTGCATTTGTTACGGGAGCTGTTACTTCTGGCCTTGCTGGCTACATAGGAATGAAAATTGCAACAAGGGCAAATGCACGTACCGCTTGGGCAGCGAAAGAATCTTTAAACACAGGACTTCGTGTTGCCTTTTCGTCGGGCTCTATTATGGGTATGACTGTGGTAGGTCTTGGCTTATTGCTGATTGGGGTTTGGTATTTAGTGTTAGATAGCATTATTCCTGCGAATTATGAACATCGTTGGGATGAAATTAGCAACATTTTATTTACGTTTGGTATGGGAGCTTCCTCCGTAGCCCTGTTTGCTCGTGTAGGTGGTGGTATTTACACAAAGGCAGCCGATGTAGGAGCCGATTTAGTTGGAAAAGTAGAAGCAGGCATTCCCGAAGATGATCCTCGAAACCCTGCTACGATTGCAGATAATGTAGGGGATAATGTGGGTGATGTAGCCGGCATGGGTGCTGACCTTTTTGAGTCTTATGTAGGATCCATTGTTGGAACTATGGCATTAGCTGCCGCTGCTTTTTCGGGTTCGCAAGTACTTGCTGCGGCTGTTGCACCACTCTTTTTAGCAGGTGCGGGGATTTTAGCTTCCATTATTGGGACGTTTTTAGTGCGGACAAAAGAAGAAGCTTCACAAGAAAGCTTACTTTGGTCGTTAAGGATTGGAATCTATGTAGCATCAATTTTAGTGATTGTATTTACTTACCTTATCATTAATAATTTCTTAGGTTTAGATTCCGGAATCTTTTGGGCAGTGATTGCTGGTTTAGTCGCCGGTAATGTCATTGGCTATTTTACGGAGTATTATACTTCGGATACGTATCGTCCGACAGTCAAAGTTTCCGAAAGTTCGAAAACAGGTCATGCTACTGTCATTATTTCTGGAATTGCTTTAGGAATGAGATCGACACTCATACCTGTACTAACGGTTGTAATTGCGACCATTGTAGCATACTATGCAGCCGGGGGATCCGGTAATCCGAAAGAAGGTTTATTTGGAATTGGAATGGCGGCAGTGGGAATGCTATCGACACTTGGCATTACATTATCTACCGATGCTTATGGACCAGTTGCTGATAATGCCGGTGGTGTCGCAGAAATGTCGGATTTAGAGCCACAAGTTCGCGAGCGTACCGATGCATTAGATTCCCTTGGAAATACAACGGCAGCTACAGGAAAAGGGTTTGCCATTGGTTCTGCTGCGTTAACGGCGCTTACTTTATTAGCAGCATTAAGTAGTTTGTTAAAAGGGTATATTCACAAATTTACCTTAACGGATCCTTTAACTTTATCTGGTTTATTTATTGGTGCCATGGTGCCTTTCTTTTTTAGCGCTCTTACCATGGAAGCAGTTGGTAAAGCTGCAATGAGTATGGTAGAAGAAGTAAGACGGCAATTCCGCGAAATTAAAGGCATTATGGAAGGAACTGGAAAGCCAGATTACCAACGCTGTGTAGCCATTTCCACTGCAGGGGCTTTACGAGAAATGATTGCACCAACTTTATTGGCTATTATTACACCTATAGGAGTTGGGCTCTTTTTAGGACCTGCTGCTTTAATTGCTATGCTTGCTGGAACACTGGTTAGTGGTTTTAGTATTGCAATTATGATGGCAAATGCCGGTGGAGCATGGGATAACGCGAAAAAGTATATTGAGCGAGGAAATTTTGGTGGCAAAGGTTCGGACAATCACAAAGCTGCTGTTACTGGTGATACTGTAGGCGATCCGTTTAAAGATACTTCCGGACCTTCCATTAATATTTTAATTAAGCTAATGAGCATGGTTTCGTTGGTTTTCGGTCCGTTTTTAGCCGAAGCTTATAAGGCCATGTTTGGTTCATAGGAGAATATATGCCAAGTGGAAAGAAGAGAAAACGCTGGAAAATAGCAAACCACAAACGCAAAAAAAAGCGTAGAGCAAACCGGCATAAAAAGAAAAAATAATGAAATGAAAAAAACAGGAGGTCTTGCTAAGGTCCGGAAAGAAGTTGTTCGCTTTCGCGAAGAAACTTTTAAAGCAATTGAAGGGAAGCTGGTAGGCTACGAAAAGCCAAGTGAGCACATTATGACCGCGCTACTTGCGTCGGGTCATGTGCTCATTACCGGTTTGCCGGGCTTAGGCAAGACCATGATGGTAAAACTTTTTAGTTCCCTATGGGGGTTAAAGTTTAATCGCATTCAGTTTACGCCCGATTTACTTCCCTCTGATATTACGGGTACCGAAATTTTGCAAGAAGAAAAAACAGGCAAAGGTACGACTCGGAAGTTTGTTTTTCAAAAAGGTCCTATTTTTGCGAACATCTTACTTGCGGATGAAATTAATCGGACCCCGCCCAAAACACAAAGTGCTTTATTGCAAGCAATGGAAGAGCGGGAAGTGACGGTTGGAGGCAAACACTTTGCTTTGCCAGATCCCTTCTTTGTTTTAGCAACACAAAATCCAATTGAAATGGAAGGTACCTATCCTTTACCAGAAGCACAGCTCGACCGCTTTTTATTTTTTCTAGAGCTTACCTATCCCGACGAGCAAGCAGAGCAAGAAATTGCTCTTATGAAACCGATGGGGGAGAAAGACTTTTCGAAGCTGAAAGCCGTTACAGGCCCAAATCACATTAACAGATGGAAAGAAGCTGTGGATGAAATACCGGTTCCTGATAGTTTGCTCGAAGCTGTGGTGATTTCCGTGCGCAATACAAGGCCAGAGACAGGTTGCGAAGCTGCAAAAAAATATGTTGAATTTGGAGCAGGCCCTCGTGCTACACAATATGTAATTCGGGCTGCTAGGGCAAGAGCGTTGCTACTGGGGGAAAATGTCGTTACGGAAGATCATATCCGAGAGGTGTTTTTTCCTGCATTAAAGCATCGAATTATTTTAAACTATGTTGGGCTTGCGGAAAAAGTAAATGTGGAAGATGTATTATCGGATGCTCTTACTTTGTAATGTATCATGGAAAAGGTACGTTTTGAAGAAATTGTTCCTACATTAAAATCTCTTTCTATTGCATTTCAAAAACGGAGTGATAGTTTTCTTTATGGTGCTCATCGCGGGAAAAAAAAAGGTTATGATGATGAGTTTACCGAGCTTCGTGAATATGCTGCAGGAGATGACCTTCGTTATTTAGATTGGAAAGTTTGGGCTAAAACAGAAAAGCTTACCATACGACATGGATTTCAACAAGCTCGCTTTTCCGTTCTTATTTTGCTAGATTTATCAGCTTCGACAAATGTGTATCCCGAAAAAAAAGACACTATGCGTTTAGCTGCTTTAGGATTAAGCTGGCTCTTTTTTCATGCTTCCGATAAAGTAAACTTTGTGTACTCTAATGGGGAAGATGTTAAAGATTTTTCTCTTAAGAAAAAGCATGAATTTTTTTTATTGGACTCAGAGCTTACGCAAACTAGGTTTCCAAAAACAAAAAAAACCGGTTGTGCGGATATATTTACACAATACATCGAACAAAACCAGAGAAAAACAGATGTTATTTTTTGGTTTACCGATTTATACGAGCCTACCAATCACTTTAAAAAATTAGTTTCTACATGCCGAGAAAAAAATATATTTTTAAGTGTGATTCATGCAACAGCAGGGGAAGAGTGGAAGTTACCACCTTTAAGGTTTTTATCGAGAGCCACAGATAGCGAAACAGAAAATTGGTTTAGCGCAGAAATGCTGCCCGATTATAAAACTGTTTGGGAGGAGGCAGTATCGGCGCGAGCAAAGATTGTTACTTCGTATGGTTTTCGGTTTATTAAGTTTTTTACGACCGACGGTCCGTTTCGCTTTTTACACCAACTGACTTATTTAAGATAATATGGAGTTTGCATATCCACAATTTTTATGGGCATTACCACTTGTACTGCTTCCATGGTTGGTGTACTTTTTGCGTCTTTATTTTGGAGAAAAAACTCTTTTACCTTCTTTGATTTTTATAGAAGAAGCTAGCCGACAAAAGCGTTATTTAAAAAAACCATGGCTTGTTTATTTATTACAAAGCTTAGCCTTACTTTTTTTCATTTTAGCTTTTTCGACACCAATCATTCATTCGGAAAAAAAATTTACCTGCATAGTCGATGATTTTATTCATGCGCAGTGGAACAGTACAACATGGCAAAAAGTAAAAGCAAACTTACAAGATCCCTGCTCGAGACAGTTTTACTCATTAACAAGCCTTATTTTACATAGTAAAAATTTTACAAATGCTCCCTTAACTGTGAATGAAAAAAACATGTACCGCACAGAAAGTTTTGAACCTATTTTTTTCTTAGAGTTTCTATCGAAAAAAAATTGGAAGTCAATTTTATGGATTACTCCAGAAAACCATTTCCCTTTTTCTGGAGTACAGCATAAGTTTTTACAGCAAATTAAATTTTATCCTGTTTCCGTGGATTCCAAAAATCACTCTTTTGTACAGCTTAGCGCAAAACCGGACCCATTACAACGAGGCAGATTTTTTCTACAGGGTAAGCTTCAGCCACCGCAGCGGTATAACATAAGTTTAATGTATTTGGACCAAACCCTTACTCTTCTTACGGATGAACAAGGTTCTTTTACTAAA
>RFJE01000102.1 GCA_003695005.1 Candidatus Hydrogenedentota bacterium
ATATACCTCCGGTAAATCTTGAAAATGCAGTGCACCAATCACTGCGGATGTAATAATGGAAAATAGAATGGTTGGCACCCCAAGCCACAAAGCATTTTTTATGTCTAAATTTCCTTTGCGGTAATAATGAAATGTCCCACTTGCTGCCATAAAGGGGATTTGGGCTGTAGAAGTAGCAACGGCTACCGGCAAAGGCAAACCTAAAACTACATTAAAAAACGGAGTAAAGAAAAACCCGCCGCCAACTCCAAAAAGAGCAGAAATAGCTCCGACAGCAAAACCAATGAGGGGTAAACTCCAGAAAGATAAAGGTGCCGCAGTTAACATTATTCTAATGATTCAACTTCGATGTCCAGCTCTTTTAAATATAGAATTCCTCGCTCTAAATCTATTGGCTGACCATCTAATTCTAAAATTACCTTACCGGTATGGTCTTCGGCAAGATCTGCTTCTATAATGTTTGGCTTTAAATTATACTTTGTTACAATCTCATAAATAATTGGTCTTTTTGCAACAGTAGAAGGTATCGTAAGGCGTAAAAGCCTTTTCACAACTTAACCGCCTGCAATGGCAGGAACAAGGGCAAGCTCGGAATTTTCTTCTAAACTCGTTTCTAAATTATCTAAAAAGCGAATATCTTCGTCGCCCAAATAAATGTTTATGTAGCGTCGAAGTTCACCCTTTTCATCAAAAAGCCTATCTTTGAGCGCGGGATATTTTTCTGCTAAATTTTTAACAGCTTCTCCCACAGTACTTCCTTCCACCTGAACAGAATCTTGTCCGTCGGTTTGCGGACGCAATTGACTTGGAATTTTTATCACTGGCATACGATTAAAAAGTGAGACTGATTCATGACGTCAAGAGAAAAAAAGTAGTTTACAGAATGACTATCATATTTTATACGTAAATTTATGAGAAGTAAAACGGGTTTGCGGGAAAACTGTCAAACCTCACAAAAAGGAGGGTTCCATGAGCCGTAAAAAAACAGCACAAAGCAAAAAGAAGATTGTGCAAGAAAATCCACCATTGCCTCTTGCAAAAGAGCCTGTCCCTGGAAGAAAAAGAAATGCATTGCAAATAGAAACTGGAGTAAATCCTTTTCAAAAAAAGCATGCTTCTTTAGGTAAATTTCGGGCAAAATCAAAAAGGATTAACCAAGAACTTGGTAAGTACAGCTTAACGGAAAAGCAAGCAAAAGTTTTAGATTTTATGACAAATTATGTAAAAAAAGTAGGATTTCCACCTACAGTGCGAGAAGTCGCTGATTATTTTAAAATAAGTGCAAAAGCTGCCCATGACCATATTCGTTCGATTGCTAAAAAAGGGTATATTCGTATTTTCCCAGGAGCTGCTCGTGGAATGGAAATTGTCGATTTAGAAGGAGTAAAAGGTAGTAATACACCCGTACTAAAAACAGTGATGGAATCAACGACCATCGTTCCATTAATTGGTAGTATTGCTGCTGGAGCCCCTATCTTAGCAGAGGAAAACATCGATTCTTATTTGAGTTTTCCAAAATCAATGCTGCCCATGGGAGGTCAGTTTTTTGCCCTTCGAGTACGGGGTGATAGTATGGAAGGAGCAGGTATTTTTGATGGTGATATTGCGGTACTCAAACAAGTCAACGATGTGAATTCCGAAGTAAAAAATGGGGATATTGTCGCTGCGCTCATAGATGGAGATGCAACCTTAAAAACTTATGAAAAAGCAAGGAACAAAATAAATTTAAAAGCAGAAAATCCAAAGTATGATCCAATTTCGCTTTCCGCACAAAGCAATGCTAGTATTGTTGGAAAGTTAGTGGGAATATATCGCAAGTATTAATTGCCAAAGAAACTTTTGAGCAATCAGCATAAATGGCAACATGAGTTTATTGATGTAGGCAAGAATATACAGCTGGAAATTTTATCTTTCCAGAATTCGGATGCTCAAAAGTTTTTTTTCTTTTTGCCTTGTATGATGGGCAATGTTCGAGCTTACCGTTTATCTACAACATTCTTAAAGGACTTTTCTGCTGTGCTCATTAATCCTCGTGGGCATGGACAATCCACTGGGCAATATATTCCAGAAAAAGTGTTAGAAGAAGTTTTGAAAATTATTGCTATAAAAAACAAGGAAAATTTACCTATTATAGGTTCAGGCCATAGTGGAGGGGGAGCCGTTGCCCTGATGGCAGCGCAAAGAACCAAGATGGAAAAAGTAATTTTATTCTCGCCAATTTTAGATTCGGTAAAGAGTCTAAAGTATATGTATGACATAAACTCCATTCATGAATTTTGGCAAATGTTAGATAATCCTGAAAAAAAGCATTCCATTTTAAAATCTCCTGAATGGCTGTCTCCTAATACATGGCAAAAGTATCACTTAAAAGAAAAACTTTCTTATGCAATAAATCGCAAAAACTACCGAATTCCTCATGTAGGTCAATTTTTAGAAAATTGCTTTATTCCTGGTTTTCAAGTGCATAATGAATTTCTTTCCACAAAACCTCTAGATATATTTTTACCAAAAGAAGATTTGTGGTTTCCTATGGAAATAACAGAAAATTTAGCTAGTCAGCACCCTTTTGCACAAGTATACCATGTAGCAGAGGCAAAAGACCATTTTTTTAAAGGCAACTGGAGTGCTATTTGGAAACAAGTTTTTTGTTCAACAATTCTGACTTAAAGTGGAAAAAGGCCTGCCAGGCGCAGTTCCGCAGTCCCTCACCTTTTGCGAATGCAATAGGTGAGGGAGGAAGACTGTTTGAGCACGAGCAGGCCTTTTTCCGCTATTTTTTAATTCGATTTCAGCGATACGGCGTTACGCCGTATCGCTGTTTTTCCAATCACATCGTCCACAGTCCAACTATCTCCAATAAACTCGCCGTAATGGCACTCAACAATCACTCCATCGGGATTTACTAAAAAGTCTGCAGGCATTGTTGTTGCTGTACCATCGGGATCATAACCTTTCTTAAAGTCCGTGGTTAAGCTTTGGGCTAAATTCAAAGCACTTTTCGGACTCAGGTATCCAAGTAACGAACCTTCCACGCCAAATTTTTTGTATAAATTTTCCATGGGATCTAAAATGATTTCAAAAGGTGGCAAAACTGGATAGTACTTTTGCATCTTTTCTGCCGGACTGTGGAAAATGCTAATATGACGAATACCAGCTTGTTGAATTTCGCCTATCCTGGCTTGAAACTGCCGAATGGATAAATTGCAAATAGGGCAGCCTGCATAGCGATGGAATGCTAAATGAGTCCAATTACCTTTAAGGTCTTCACTCGAAATCCATTTATTGTATGCCAATTCTGCCTGAAACTCAGGTATTTTATTTCCGACTTTTAATTTTTTCATTTTTTCTTAAACGTCTCCTTTAACACAATTTCCATTTTAGTGACCTTATTAGGCTCCACGGTTACATAAGCATTATATGGTTTTGTAAAAAAACCAATGCCTCCCACAACAAAAACACGATATCGTCCTGGTTTTAATTCCCAAAATGCAAATGAACCATCTTTACGAGAACGCACTTGTGGCTGATGCGGGATTCGAATGGGCGAAAGAAAAATTTTTAAGCCCCCAAATGGTTGAGTAAAATTACCTACCCATACATGACCAAGAATGGCTCCTCGTCCTTTACGGGCAATCACCACCCTTTCGGGTACGCCACCTCTTTTTTCTACGGCTGTTTTAAATTCTCTATCAGGATAGCCTTTCGCTTGAATACGAACTGTGTGTACACCTGTCGGTACATTGCTTAGTGTAATCATGGCTACGTTGCCCCAGCTTGGATCTTTGCGCCAGCGAATACTCATAGGATATGTTTTTCCACTTACGGTAATTTTTGGTTTACTTCCTTTTAATACATCCTCTCGATATGTTGTATCTAAAACCAACACACCCGTTTCTGTATTATTGGTATTGATAGGCTCTGTATTTTCTTCGGAACCTGTGTCTGTAGTCTCTCCCCCGCCTGTGGTATCTATGGGTGGTTTTATTTTTTTGGGTTTGCCTTTAAAAATAAATCCGGATGCATCACCTGAAATTTGTGGATGCTGTTTATGGTGTACCCGAGCAGCCATTTTGATCGTTTGGTTACGAGCTTTAAAAAAAGCTTCATAAGCAGTAACAATTTTATCATGATTTAAATCCGCACTTGTGATAGCTTTGGAAAAATAATAAGTAAACAACCCGTGGTCAATGGGTTTGCTAAGCTCAATGGAAGTTTCATTATCATCGGAGGAAGCAATGACGACTTTATTTTGAAAATAAGGTGTTCCAATGTCTTGTAGCACGGTGGAGTCTTTATCATCCGGTATTGGGATGTTGCCATTCCCGCGTACTCTTGCCCCTTTTTTGGCAATCCCGCCTGAAAAACAGCAGTCAAAAATAATCACTGTTTTTTTGGTCTTAATTTTTGAAAACCAATCTGATAGTTCATCGTCACTCACATGAGGCCGATAAAACATAACGAGAAAGTTTCGCATACCATTTTTAGCATTAGGATCTCGGACAAAAGTACCATGTCCCGAAAAATAAAAGAAAACCTGATCTTTGGGAGTCACACGAGAGGCTAACCATTCTGTGAGTGCTTTTTTCATGTTCCCCCGTGTTACTTTATCCGCTAAAAATATCTTGACATTTTTCTTTTTAAAATTCCCTGTTTTAAAAATTTTCTCCGCCATTAACGTTGCATCTTTCTCGCATAAATTTAAATCATTAATAGGTGAATCGCCTTGGTAATTCGTACCAAAGATAACCGCATATTTTTCCGAAAAGATAGGGAAAAAACCCCCTAATATCAAAAAGCATATAAAGTACCTAATTACTACTTTCATAAAGTCATCTTAAAGAAAACACTTGTTTTAGCA
>RFJE01000103.1 GCA_003695005.1 Candidatus Hydrogenedentota bacterium
GGGAAAGATTAAGCGCTTACCCACGCAAGAGAGACCAGCGGTTCTTGGCGAAACGCCGAGAACCGCTGAAGTAACATTAAAATTAGGGAAAAAAGGCTCCCTCACCTTTTTTGCAGAAAAAGGTGAGGGATGCTCAAACAGTCCTCTCCCTCACCACTTTCAAAAGAAAATGGTGAGGGACGGAAACTGCGCCGAGCAGGCTTTTTTCCCTTGACCATGAATTACCTCTCCGATAATTGAACAATCTTTCAATTTTTACTTGTCGGCAGGACGCGGGTGTTTATTTTTGCGCATGGCAGAAAGGATAAAGTTTTTAGATGGCGAGATGGAAATGGAATATACCCGTTCGCCAGGGAAATTGCTCGGCCGTTTTTTATCGGAGTTGCGAGATAATGGAGATATTTACGGAATTCGCTGTAGTAAATGCTCGCAGGTTTTTGTTCCCCCGCAGCAGTATTGTCCGGATTGTAAAATTAAAATGCAAAGTTGGGTCTTGATGCCGGAGGAAGCCGTTGTAGAACAGTTTACCATTGTGCAAGAAGAGACGCCATTTTCGGATTTAAAGCCACCTTATGCTTATGTCGCTGTCCGCTTTGAGGGAGCCAATAGTTTGTTTTGGCATCGTATGAAGAATCCAGATAGTTTAAAAGCTCTCAAAAAAGGAGTAAAAGTAATCCCGAAATTTTTAGATGTAGAAAAGCGAACAGGTTCCATTTTAGATATTGATGAATTTATTATCAGTAAGGAGTAAATATGGTTTCTAAAGAAGCAAAGTATAAGCACATTCCAGAGATGGTTAAGACACAGGCAGAAAAATACGGGGATAAAATATACCTGCATTTTTTAGGAAAAACACTTACTTATCACGAGCTTCATGATAAAGCTTCTCGCTTAGGGAAGTTTTTAGAAGAAGAGCTGAACCTTCCGGAAAAATCCCATGTGGGTCTTCTGCTGCCGAATGGTGTAGAGTTTATTTTAGGATTCATTGGACCAATGTATGCTCGTTATACTGTGATTCCATACAATACACTATTAAAAGCGGATGAGCTTGAGTATCAAATTAACAATTCCGATATTGTTGCTCTAATTACCAATCCTTCGTTTTACAAAGTATTAAAACCAGTACTGGATAAATTAACGAAAGTAAAACATTTTATTTTTACCGAACCGCCAGAAGGGGTGGAAAATCCAATTTTATTTTATGATGCCATTGAAAAGACTTCCCCGGGTCTGCCGAAAGGGTTTGCCAATCTTCAACCAGATGACATTGCTACGATGATATATACTTCGGGAACAACCGGCTTTCCGAAAGGTTGTATGTTATCTCAAAAAAATTACATTCGAGATATTGAGATGGTTTTACCACGCATTGGCTACAGCGAAGATGATACGAATTTATGTGTTATGCCTTTATTTCATGTAAATGGCCAGGTGGCGAGTGTACTTTCTACGATTTATGCAGGAGCAACTTTAGTACTCGATGAAATGTTTAAGCCACGTAGTTTTATCCCAACATTAAAGAAATATAAAATCAATTCTTTTAGTGCCGTTCCAGCAATGTATAATTTTTTAAATGAGATGCCCGAGTATAAAGATGGAGAAGATTTATCTTTTTTAAAGGCCTGTATTTGTGGGGCCGCGCCAATGCCGGTAGAGGTTTTTAATAAATTTGAGAAAAAATTCAAAGGAAAAATTATTGAAGGTTATGGCTTAAGTGAAGGTACTTGTGTGTCTTCTTTAAACCCATTGCATGGTGAGAGGAAAATTGGTTCCATTGGGATTCCTATTGAAGATCAGGATATGGCTATTTGGGATGACCAGGGAAATGAATTGCCGGATGGGGAAATTGGCGAAATTGTGATTCGTGGTGATAATGTTATGCAAGGCTATTATAAAAATGAAGAAGCAACAAAGGAAACCATTGTAAATGGTTGGCTTCGCACAGGAGATATGGGTTACCGCGATAAGGATGGTTTTTATTTTATTACTGGCCGTAAAAAAGAAATGATCATTCGCGGTGGGGAAAACATTTATCCGAAAGAAATTGAAGAAGCCTTATATGAGCATCCAGGAGTTTTAGAATGTGCCGTTATTGGGCTTCCCGATAAAAAATACGGCGAGCAAGTTGTGGCCGTGATTCGTGCAAAAGAAGGATATAACTTAAATGCTCGAGAGATGCGTCAATTTTTAAAGAAGAAAATAGCCAACTATAAAATGCCTGCTAAATATGAATTTGTAATGGAATTTCCTAAAACAAGCACAGGAAAAATCCAAAAATTAAAATTGCGAGATGAGCTGATTGGAGATCAGCAATCGGTGAAGCGTATTAAAGAAACCATTCGAATTCCTTACCGTTGGGCTTATGGGGATTCCCTATCAAAATTTTTTACTGAACTCAAAGAAAATGGTAAGATATGGGGACGCCGTTGTTCAAAATGTGGGAAGGTTTATCTTCCACCAAAATCTTATTGCGGGGTTTGTTTTGCAGATTGCGAAGATTGGGTGGAATTACCGGATGTTGGCAAGTTAGATTCTTTTACAACAGTTCACATGCATTTTCCCGGTCAGCCAAAAGAACCACCTTATATTATTGGTTGGGTACGACTGGATGGTTCTCATACAAATATCTATCATATTTTAGACTGCGAAGATGAAACGGGCCTTTATATTGGAAAAAAAGTAAAAGCAAGATGGCGCCCGAAAGAAGAACGCAAAGGCACCATTTATGATATAGAATGCTTTGTTCCTGTGGAAGAATAATTTTTTACGGTTTCTACCATGGCATAGACGCAATCTAATTTTGCATCGGGACTAATGCCATGTCCTAAATTAAAGATGAATCCCGGCAAATGAGAACGTTTTTGTAAAATAGAGAATGTTGCTTTTTGTACGGTTTTTGGATCGGTTAATAAATATGCTGGATCTAAATTCCCTTGAACAGGTTTTTCTTGAAAAAAGTCAATTGGTATTCGCCAATCTATTGATAGCATGGTAAGCCCTTTATCATATAGGGGTAGAAGTTCTTTTTGGTGTAAAGAAGCACCACGATCAAAGTAAATCAGAGGAAAAGGAATTTGTTCTACTATGTTAGCTACATAAGGTCTAGCGACTTTTGCAAATTCTTGTGCACCTAAGGAGTCACCCCATGACTCAAAAAGTTGAGCTGCTGTAATTCCAGCTTGTTGTTGAAACTTTAAGTACCGAACGCTAGCATCTACAAGCAACTTACAAATTTCTGTGTAAAGATCAGAGTTGGAAAGAGCGAGCGCTCGTACTTTATTATGGGATCTTGAGGTTTTCCCTTCTAGCATATAGCTAGCTAATGTATAAGGCGATGCGCAAAAGCCAAGCAGACTTACGTTCTGGGGCAATGCGTTTCGTACTTTTTGCAATGTCTCGTAAAAAAATGTAAGTTTTTCCTCGATCATCCCTGCTTTCAAGTTCTCACGCAATGCATGAATTTGATCGAACTTTGTAATAACAGGGCTTACCACAGGGGTGCCAGTTTCAAAGGAAATATTCATTCCTAAGCCATAGAGCAGAGTCATAATATCGGCAAAGATAATAGCAGCATCTAAACCAAACCTTTTTACGGGCTGCAGAGTAATTTCCGCCGCAATGTCCGGATTTGTGGCCATTTCCCAGAAGTTCAGCTTGCCTTTGACTTTTTGGTATTCCGGTAAATAGCGACCAGCTTGCCGCATAAACCAAATAGGCGGCCTTTTCACTTTTTGGTAAGAGAGAGCTTTTTCCATCAATGTCATTTTATTTCCTTTATTTTTCCTTCAAAGGCATAGCCTTCTTTCGGATAAGTAACAATCAGCTTGTTTTCTTTATCATTGAAATACTGACGCAAATTCGCTATGATATTATCTAAGTATCTCGAAGATATTTTTTCCTGCTCTGATGCAGCACTTATCATTAAATCTTTTCGAGAAACAATTTGCCCGGGATTTTTTAAAAGTGCTTGTAGAATATTTTTTTCTCGCATACTTAACTTTATTTTTTCTTTTCCCTTTACAAGCATTCCCGTATCTAAATAAATTTTAATGTTGCCTATTTGGAAGGAAGTGGTTGGCAAAGCGTATAACACTTGGATTAAATTTTTTAGCTTTGCAATTAAAAGGTCAATATCAAACGGTTTTTCTATATAGTCAATAGCACCTGTTTGCAATGCTTGTGGTAAGTAAGTATCTTTTTGCATTGCGGTTAAAAATAATATAGCAGCTTTTGGATACTTTTCATGAATCTTTTTGGCTAATTCAATCCCGTTTATTCCTGGTAAGTGAATATCGAGTAAGTAAGCATGTGCTTCCTTCTGCACTAAAGTGGATAAAAGCTTTTCTGCGGAGAAATAAGATTGTACAGAAAAGCCCGCTTGCTTTAAGTTCATTTCTAAAAGTTCGCGAATATTATCATCGTCTTCGACAAGTATAATTTTAATCCTCATGAGATTGCCTTTTATGGATTTTCTTATATACATTCCAAGATAATATACAGGTAAGGCCCTTATCCATACCTTGGCTTTCTAATGCAAAATCTATTTTTAGAAGGTGACATATCCGCGAAACTAAGTACAAGCCAAGGCCTGTCCCGACTTTATTTTGAACTTCATGCCTTTTCGAACGGAAAAAAAGTTTTGTTGCTTCTGCCAACTCTTCCTTGCTCATGCCAATCCCTTCATCTTTTATGGTGAGTATAAAATGCTTATCTTTTTCGTGTAATTCCAATAAAATTTTTCCGTCAGAATATTTTGCAGCATTATCAATTAAGTTCGTAAGGATAAGCCACATCATTTCGCGATTGATGTTTGTATAAGAAAAAGAGTGAATTTGTACAAACAAACGGGATGCTAAAGTTTTTCGAGATTCAAGCAGGGTTTTTATTTTCGCATCTAACATTTCTGCGAAACAATATGGTGATTCTCTTTTTGGTAAACTTTCAATCTTTTGCATAATTAATAGCTTTTCAATTTGCTGCGATAAAGTAATGGTTTCTAAATAACCACGATTAAGTAATTTTTCCTTTTGCTTTTTTTTAAATTCTAATTTTCCTTCTTGCTCTTTTTGTAAAGATTGCAATAACATGCGCAAGGAACTTACCGGTTGTTTAAGCTCATGAGCCGCAAGTGCTAAAAATTCTTCTCTAGCAACCGAAAGTTTTTTTTCGCGGATTAAGATAAAAAACAAATAAAGTAGGAGAATAGCTAATACAAAAATTAAAAATAGAGATTCCGAATAAAAGACAAAATATTTATGAGTTACAGAAAATTCGATTTTAGAGATTTCACTTTTCGTTAA
>RFJE01000104.1 GCA_003695005.1 Candidatus Hydrogenedentota bacterium
CCATTGATCGTTCTACATTTATGGTAAAAATCGTTGGGGTAAGTGTCCTTTTAATGCTTGTCCTTTTTCTTTCCATTGCCATGTTTATTATTCCAAGACAAGATAAATACATTAGCACATTGCAAAAAAATCATGCGCGGACTGCTGTTCGCGCTCATCAAATTCATCATTCTATTCAATATATTGCGCGTAAAGAAGGGAATTCTTTTAATATTACTTACAAATTACCGGGGGTTACAATCGATCCGCCAAAACTTTTGCCAAATAGCATTACTTGTCATATTCGCGATGCACAAGGCCATATTGAAAAAAATTTAAGTCCTGAAAAGATGCAGCATTTAACAGGAGCCGATCATCCTGATAAGCTTGGTAGGATTTGGCGCTGTGATGCAAAAGAAGATCATAAGTATTATTTAGCATATCATATTAAAGGGCTCGATGGAAATATGTATGAAGTGGGTTTTCGCTACTTGGAATACCGCGAAGCTATTAACGAAGTATCCGAGTACCTTGCTTATTTAGCTATTTTAATTATTTTAGCGACTGTAATTGGTTTGCCATTTTTCTTTAAAGTAAGTCTCGTAGAACCATTGGATTCTTTATTGCAAGGACTCGAAGAAGTCAATCGCGGGAATTTAGAAGTAGAGCTCGATGTTCAAATCCAAGATGAAATTGGCTTTTTAACACAATCATTTAATTCGATGGTTTCTTCTATTCGAACAGCACAAGCACAGCTTAAAGAATATGCGGAAGAATTAGAAGAAAAAGTGAAAGAGCGAACAAAAGAATTAGCACAAACTTTAGAACAAGTACAGGCTTTAAAGAAGCAGCAAGATGGTGACTATTACTTAACGCAGCTTTTAATTGCGCCTTTAGGGAAAAATGCTGCAAACGATGATCATGTGAGTGTTGATTTCCTTGTAAAGCAAAAGAAATCTTTTAAGTTTCGCAAATGGGATGCAGAGCTTGGAGGAGATATATGTATTTCTCATAATATTGAGCTTATGGGAAAAAAATATATTTTATTTTTAAATGGAGATGCCATGGGAAAATCCATGCAAGGAGCAGGGGGAGCCCTTGTGTTAGGAGCTGTCTTTCAGTCTATTGTAGAAAGAACAAGGCTTTCCAATGAAATAAAATCTCGCTCACCCGAAAGATGGCTTAAAAATACGTATCAGGAATTACAAAAAGTATTTGAGACATTTGATGGTTCCATGTTAGTATCTGTAATTATTGGCCTTGTCGAAGTGGACACGGGTCTGTTGTATTGGTTTAATGCAGAGCATCCTTGGCTTATTTTATATCGTGATGGGGTCGCACAATTTTTAGAGGATGATTTACATTTGCGCAAGCTAGGAACAAAAGGCTTGCCTTCCATTTTTACTGTAAAAACTTTTCGGTTACTAGAAGGTGATATTGTATTTGGGGGGTCAGACGGTAAAGATGATACTGCCACGATTGACGAAGAAACTGGAGAAAGGGTTATTAATGAAGATGAAACTAAAATTTTAAAAGTCGTAGAAAAGACAGACTGCAACTTACAAGCTATTTTTGAAGCCTTACAAGAAGAGGAAGAGCTTACAGATGATATTTCTATGTTCCGAATTGAGATCAAAAGCTTGCCAAAAGAAGAAGATAAGCTTGACGAAAAAGGAAAAGAAAAACTAAAAAAATTACGCATCTTAATTCGTGAAAATATGCTAGAAGATGCTTTAATATTAGCAGGTAAGATGATTGAAGATGGTATCGAGCAAGAAAGTATCTTAAAGCAAGCAACGAAACTTGCACTTAAGTTAAAGCATTATTCAGAAGCCTTAAAATTTGCAAATCTTTATTTAAAATATCACCCTGAACAAGATGATTTCTTGTTTTACGCATCATATTCTGCTAAAATGATTGGCAAGTGGCAGTTAGCTGCTGATTATGGGGAGAGACTTGCTTTAAGGAATCCCTTATACATTAAAAATTTAATTAATTTAGTAGATATTTATTTAATGCTAAAAGTCTATGGCCGGGCCCAAGAAATTTTAGAACAAGCAAAGCAAATTGAGCCGGATAATCCGTCTATTGAAAAATTAGAAAAAAAGCTAAAGTCTCAGTGATTCTCGGCGAAAGGCCGAGAATCGCTGTAATTGAGTTAAAAATAGGAAAAAAAGGCCTGCTCGTGCTCAAACAGTCCTCGCTTAAGGCTGCGGAATTGCGCCGAGCAGGCCTTTTTTTCCTTTACGGAGAAGTGCTGCTAAAGTCTGTACAAGTTTAATCTTTTCACTAAAAATATTTTTTAATTACATAGTAATCTCAAAAATTTTATTTCGTGATTTTTCCCCCTTTACTAATACACATTTCTTTTTAGCCACTTTAAAATGTTTTGCAAGGAGTTCTTGGATTTCTTTATTGGCTTTTCCTTTATCAGGGGGAGCGTGAATATAAACATGATAAATGTCATTTTCTTGCACAATTTTGCGTACACTTGATTTCGGATGGGCTCGAACCGTAATTTTCATAAATAGGTTAAATGAGTGATATTCGAAGCTGCATGGACAAGGATTGGCCAAATCAGCCTTCCTGTAAAAGTGCGCAATAAAGCAAGCATGATCCCTGCAGAGAAAATTACAAGAAGTACATCAAGAGAAATAAACTGCACATCTGAGATATGAACTGCAGCAAAAGCAGCCGAAGAAAAAACAAGCGCTAAAAAAAAGCGTATTGCCTGAACCTCATAAACATTACGAAATCGGCTAGCAAACATAAATTCGCGGAACAGTGCTTCTTCAAAAATCGGTGCAATAAGGCCGGCGCGCAGAAACAAAAACCAGTCTGGATTTTCTATTGTATACATATTTGGCAAAGAGGTAAATGTATAAACTAATAAAAAAATACTAAAAGATAAAATTAAGTGATACGCAAATTCCCCGCTGTCGCTCGAAAAGCGGAGTAAAAATTTCCAGTACTCATAGCTCCGGCGAGAAAAAATAAAAAAACCTAATACAGCATATAGGCAAAAAGTCATAATGAGGGTAACTGCGTTTGTAAAAAAAGCAATGACACAAAAAACTAACATAATGCTTCCCCAAAGAAGTGGAATTGGATTAGTCTGCAAATAAATTTTGCGAAAAGCTAATTGCATACTTTGGATTTCACTCATTTTTTCAGGGATAGAAACTTCACCATTTAATAATTTTTTTTTCTCTTCTGTAGATAAAAAAGGCAAAATAGCATCTTGCAAGTTTTTTGGTAGGGATAAAAATAACCACCTTGCTTTTTTAGAATCCATTTACAGGAAAATTGTTGCTAAACCTAAAAAGATAAAAAATCCTGCTAAATCGGTGCTTGCTGCTACTAAAATAGAAGAACCTAATGCAGGGTCGAGTTTTAAAAGCTTTAACACAAGAGGTATTCCAGCGCCCACTAAAGTCGCAAAAACCATATTGGCAATCATGGCAACAAAAAGCACAGTGCCTAAATGTGGATTTTGGTTCATTTGCCATGCAATTACACCGGCAATGCTTCCAATAATCATCGCGCCCGCTGTGACAGCAAGTACTTCTCGAAAAAGCAAGTATCGAACATGACGCCAATGCATTTCTCCTAAAGCAAGTCCACGGACAATCATCGCTACCATTTGGTTTCCTGTGGCACCCCCTAAAGCCGCTACCATTGGCATAAACATAGCAAGAGCAACATGGACTTTTAATACATTCGTAAACATGCCAATGACCAATGCAGATAAAGAAGTTGTTATTAAATTAATAAACATCCAGGGTAAGCGATGCTTAAAAGAAACAAAGACGGAGTCTGTAAGTCGTTCATCTTTGTTTAGCCCCATCATGCGAAAGACATCTTCCGAACTCTCGCTTTCTAGCACATCTACTATATCATCAATTGTGATGCGACCCAATAATGTATTTTGTTCATCTACCACAGGGATGCTAATTAAGTCGTATTGCTTAAAGATGCGAGCCACTTCTTCCTGATCCATTTCAGGGGTAACTACCGCAGGAACGCGGCTCATAATCTCTTTGGCTTTTTTATGTGTTTTTTCTAAAATAAGCTTGCGTAATGGAATATAGCCTTGTAAGTGATTCTCATCGTCCACGACGTAAATAAAGTGAATATCATCTAATTCACTTTCATCAGAAACTTCTTTAAACTTGCGGATAATTTTTCCAATGGTTGCATTTTCATTCACAGCAAAAAAATCCGAGCTCATTAAAGCGCCGGCTGTTTCTTCCGGATAACGGATGAGCTCTTTAATCTTTTGTGAATATTCGGGATCAAAACGCCGGATGACAAAGCTTGCTTTTTTAGCAGGCAATTCTTTTAAAATGTCAACCGCATCATCACTTTCCAGTTCTTCTAACCTATCGGCAATCCAATTCTCATCTTTGGTTTCAAAAATTTCGCTTCGGTCTTGCGGATTTAAATACGATAAAAGCTCGGCACTTTTTTCGGAATCCAGTAAGTTTAATAGTATCTCTTTTTCATTCTCATCAAAAGCATCCCAAATGAGTGCTAAATCACTTGGATGGATATTATCAATGAACTTTTTTAGACGTGTCGCATTTCGCTTTTCGATGAGCCTCTTGAATATGCGAATTACTTTTTCTGAATTTCCCTCTGTAATTCGAACATAAGGCTCTAAAACTTCGTTCATTTTACAATCCCTTTAAAAACGATTTCCGGTGATATGACAACACGCCATGTTGGCGAATGGCTTTCCAATGCTCTTTCGTACCATAACCTTTGTGTCTTTCAAATCCATACTGTGGATGCTTTTTCCCTGCAAGTTTCATTAAACCATCTCGCTTTACTTTCGCAACAATGCTAGCAGCCGCTACCGAATAAAAACGCGAATCTGCTTTTTTTTGTGGAATAATTTCGGGCATAGCCGAAGGACAATGTAAGTTTGGATATACAAAACGATAATTCCCATCTAGCAAAATAGCATTAATAAAATAACCCTGCTTTCGATACTTACTTACAATTTTATAAATACCATATTCAATTGCTCGGTTGATGTTATAAGTATCAATAAAGCGAGAACCAATGTGCACTACATCACAAATATGGCTTTGTTCAATTTGTTCGCATAATTGTTCCCGATAGGGCTCGTTAAGTTCTTTGGAATCACGAATGCCATTAATTTTAGAATGTTCTTCTTGCAAAGACCACAATACCATACCAAGTGTAACCGGACCAAAAAGAGCCCCCCGACCAACTTCATCAATAGAAGCAATATAACCAGATGTGCTTGGAAAAATACTTTCTTCCTTTTCCCATACAGATTTTTGCAAAAGCGTATCTAATTTTTGCACAGGGTACGTTTTTGTTTTGTATGCTTACAGTCAAGCAATGGCTCATTTGCAATGAGGGTTGGCAGGCTTTCTGCCATATCTCCCCGGATTCAGCAGTGTTGTACCTCATCTTCATTGACGAAATGTCTTACTTTTACAATGTGCCCTTATGGCAGTACCAAAAAGAAAAACATCCCGCAGTAAAAAGGGAAAGCGTCGTTCTCATCATGCATTAGGAAAACCTAATTTACGCCCTTGTCCTCATTGCGGGGAATATGGGCTGCCTCATCGTGTTTGTCCTGAATGCGGGTATTACAAAGGCCGCCAAGTTATTATTCCAAAAGTTAAAATTAGTAAAAAAGAAAAAGAGTCTGCTTAAACTCTTGAGCTTTGGTGACAGTATGTCTTAAAATATAAAATTATCCTATGGAAGATATTTTTATGCAAGTGCCTAAAGGGCTGTATTGGGCATTTGTATTTTTTAGTTCTTTTATTGAAAATGTTTTTCCGCCGTATCCTGGAGATACGGCTACAGTTTTTGGTGCTTATTTAGCAGGTAAAGGCTATATTACTCTTTATTCTTTAATTCTTTCTGTTTATTTAGGAAGTATTTTAGGAGCTCTTTTTATGTACTTTTTAGGAACGGAAGTACTTAAGTTTTTTTCAAAGTATGTTCGTTTCAAAAGCATTCGGGAACTTTTATCCGAAGAACACTTAACAAAAACGCATGACTGGTTTGAAAAATATGGTTTGTGGGCTGTTATTTTCTCTCGCTTTTCTGCTGGGATTCGCTTTTTTGTCGCCATTGTGGCAGGGATGGTAAAGATGAACATCCTAACTTTTACCATTGCTTTTAGCATTGGGACTATTCTCTGGAATGCCCTTTTAATTACTGGCGGCTACATGCTCGGCGAAAATTGGCAGCAAGTAAAGGAATACTTAAAAATCTATAATATTGTGATTGGGATTCTTTTAGCAATTGTTGCCTTTGGTATTTACC
>RFJE01000105.1 GCA_003695005.1 Candidatus Hydrogenedentota bacterium
TGCTCAAACAGTCCTCGGCGGAGCCTGTTTAAGCTTCGCCAAACAGGCCTTTTTCCCCTTCACCAAGAATTGCTGGTATCCCATATAATTTATATTTTTCACAAAGTTGACATACAGGCTCATAAGTAAAAAGTTACCGATTATGTTATCGGATTTAAAAAGTATTTTAATCCCACCGGAAGAAGAAACCATTCGGATTTCTCGCGAGCTTTCGGATACCTTATTAAGGAATTATACACCATCATCCCCTGCGATAGATAAAATTATCCGCCATATTGAAAACCATTCCCGATTTCTACTAACGACCCATATCCATCCCGATTCTGATGGAGTTGGTGCAGCTGTTGGCTTATTGGCCTTGTTAGCTCATTTTCAAAAAGATGCCATTTTACTATTGGACGAAAAAATAGAATCTCGTTTAGAGCTTTTAATTTCGGGCTTACCGGTTGCGTATATGGATGATGATGTAGATAAAGAAATGCTAAAAGATAGACTCGCTATTATTTTAGATAGTTCCGATTTTAAGCGGAGTGGAAAAACAGCTGATCTCATTGAAGAACTTGGCTTACCTTGGATATCCATTGACCATCATATTGTAGAAGAAGATGAGCATTATTGTGTGGACTCGTCTTATGCAGCAACGTGCGAAATGATCTGGGATTTATATCGTGCAATGAAGGTACCGATTAGCGAAACCGCTCGGTTTGCGTTGTACTCGGGTCTTGTTACAGACTCGGGCAATTTTCGCTATCCGAAAACATCGTTACGAACTCATTTAGCAGGTGGAGATTTATTACCGGAAACAGCGAATAGTGATAGTATCTATCGCTTACATTATGAGTTTTCGCCGATTGATAAACTAATTTATTTTAGGCGAATATTAAAAAAGGTTAAAATCAACAAAGAGTTAGGGTATGTACTTGGTTTTGTGACCCCCCGAACAAGCCATGGTCTAGATTTAGGAGACAGTGCAAATGATGGAATTGTAAATCAGTTATTAGCATACAAAGGGATTCGATTATCCGCCCTTATGACAAAAACCGATGATGGTTGTATGAAATGCTCGTTACGATCAATTGGCGATGTTGATGTAGCAGCCATTGCCAAAGTATTTGGCGGGGGTGGTCATAAAAATGCTGCCGGCTTTAAAACAAATTTAAAGTACCGTAAAGCCAAGAAAAAACTTATCCAAGAGATTGAAAAAGTGTTAGTGAATCGTGCATAGCCAGCCATTTGGATTATCCGCTTTTGCGGATTAAGTTTAAAGGGTTTCTTCCGACTAGTAAGAAAGAGGGAAGCCAAGCACTCATTCCACATAAAAGGGAAATGGAAAAAAACCAGATGACTTTCGGGAAAGTTGACATTTCCTGTTTTGCTAGGTTTAGTAATCCTTTCCAAAATTCACTATCTACATATTGGATACTAACAGGAAAAAATTTTTCAATGCTCGCATAAGACAGGTACGAATACAAAAATCCCCAAAGAGCACCTTCTAAAAACAAAGTTCCCCATAAGTAAATCGTAGAAGAACCGCTCATTAAAAAGAGTCCATATTCATACTGGTGCCGCAGGGTTATACCAATAAATGCATTAGCGGTTAAAGTTGCTAACATAAACAACACTAAAAGAAGAGCAAAGTTTCCAATTAAGTCTAGCTTATCTAAAACGCGAATCATTGCATTGTAATTTTGTTTTTGTGGTGGATAGACTTTTAATCCAAGCTTTTGCAGTCTTCGTATTACCTTGGTTGCCAAACTAACAGAATTTACTCGCACAAAAATTTGGTCATACGAGTTTGCAGCTTTTTTCATATTATGTTTTATGTGATACTGGCGCACCCAAGATAAGGGTACACCAATAGCACTAATAAATTCCGATGGTAAATAGCCGGCAATGGGGGCTTCTTCCACCGAAAGACTTTCTGTTTCTGTTCTCATAATGGACTGTCCAATGTACAAAACAAGCTTTAAATCGGGGATTTCTTTTAAGTTTACAACAGGCAGTCCATTGACCATGGCATAAGAAGTTACAAGTTGTGCATATGCTTCGGGGATAAACACAGGTAAATTTTGCGGATTTGGTTTTCGAACAGCTGCTTTGTATTTCTTATTTACATAACGCAATAAGATATCTTCGCTTACGCCTTGCAGCATAATATCAAAACGAAAGCCTGTTCCCATTTTTCCTAAAAGGGGATGTTTTAAAGATGCGGATGCTGGCTTTTGCAAAATTTGTGTTTTGTAAATTCGAGTAACTTCTGGCCACCTTTGAATTTGGCGGATCGTAGCTGCGGATATTCCAAAGGCAACATCTTGGTTTTTGGAAAATAAATTGAGTAAGCTTGGAGTTTGTTTTACTTTATTGCTAGTTGCTTTAATCCAAGTCGCAGGAATTTTTTGCTTCATCTGGTTTTTTAAAAGTGATTTTACAGGCTTTATCAGTAAACTTCCGGCAATAAGTACGGTTAATGCAAAGGGGATACCAATGGTGGAAAAGAGAACCCGCCAAAAATGAGATTTTAAGATGAGGAAAAATAAAATCGTTTTGCGCCAAAACAAAAGCAAGAAAGATGCAATTTGCGATAAAAAAGCTGATTTCATTTTCTTTTTTTCCGAATTTTAACACCTTGGTCAGTAAACTCAATAATTTTCTTTGCATGTTTCATAACTTCTTTTGAATGTGTAACAGAGATAATCGTCAACCCTAATGTTTTTTGCAAAGTTTGAATATGCGATAAAATTTCTTTTTCGGTATGTAAGTCTAAATTTCCCGTTGGCTCATCGAGAAGTAAAAGCTTTGGTTTTAAAAGCACAGCTCTTGCAAGTGCTGTACGCTGTGCTTCCCCGCCTGAAATGGTTCTTACTTTTTTATTCGCAATGTGTTCAATGGAAAACATTTTTAGTAACTCATCGAGATGGTTTTTAATCTGTTGTTTGCTAAAAAAAGCAGGGAGAAAAATATTTCTTTTTACTGTCCAATATGGAATTAAACGAAAATCTTGGTATAAGAAGCCAACATTTTGGTTTCGATAGTGATTGCGATAAAAAATGCTTTTTTGGTATAAGCTTGTTTGTTGAAAATACAGTTTTCCTTTTGTTGGTTTTTGCATGCCAGCTAAAATATAAAGAAGAGTACTTTTTCCATAACCAGACGGACCAACAATGGCCACCCATTCTCCTTGGTAGATTTGAAAATTTAGATCCAAGAACAAAGTACGCTTTCCAAATTTCATCGATAAATGAGAAGCTTCTAAAAGAATGGAGTTAGAGGTCATCGTGATATTTACCCCCAAGTTCAAAAATAGAAATATTTTTAGATGGTGTATTGTGCATGGTATTGTAAAGACAAATAATTTCTGTTTTTTTATTCCGCTCAATATTAAAAATAATATGGCTTAATTGCTCTCGCAGTAAAAAAAGACCGCGTCCATGAGTATCGGTTAAACCTTCGGGCAATCCCATTGGATTGTTTATGGACAGATGTCTTTTTAGCCTGTATAAAATTTCACTTTTGCGTAAAGTACCATTAGGATCAATGGTCGTAAAAATGACCCATTCATCGTAGTAGCCATATTGCATTGTAAAGTAGTCTTCAGGATCGAGTGTAATGTTAGTGGCGGGAATGAGTTTATCTTCGTTTTTTACTTGCTGCTGGTATTTGTAACTTCCATCTTCATCGCGAGGAGCTCGTATCATGGCATTTGTCATCAGTTCGTCTAAAACAAGCTTGCTGATCGAAATAGGAACATTTAATTTTTCCTTCATGAGTTCGCTAACGTGTTCTGTCCAATAAATGCGATCTTCCGTAGAACGAATTTGTACACTATATAGTTCCCTATTTTGTGGCCATGGAGAACGACGTAGCTCTGTTGGATAGTAAATACGAAGAGAAGGGAAATATTTATCTACACCAAAAATATTGCCTGTTAAATGTTTTTCCAACATGACCATTACATCATGTAAGCTCATGTGTGTATTTTTACTAATAACCTGATCAATTCCAAACTTTTGTATGTAATCAATATACTCATTAATTTCATATGAAGTAATTAAAGCTGTTTTTATTTTCGGGTATCGATTCTTTATATCCTGAATAAGGTCTAATCCATTTCCGTCGGGTAAATGCACATCCGAAATAACAAAGTCAAATGGTCGGTTTTCTTGTAAGGCATTTTCAAATACAGATATGGCAGTGCGGTAAGACGGCACACCAACAACTTCAAACTTCGTTCGGAGGAAATCTTTAAAGGCTAATAAAATGGATTCTACATCTTCGACGATAAGAATCCTTTTTAAGTCCATAAGCCATTACTGTAAAGGGAATTTCATCGAAAAGCAAATTCCATTTTCTTTATTTTTTGCTTCAATCGAAGCTCGATGCTCTTTCATAATCCTATTGACAATAAAAAGGCCAAGTCCACTGCCCGAATTCGATTTTCTCTTTGAGAAAAATGGCTCAAAAATATGTGGCAAAAGGTGAGGCGCGATGCCACCTGCATTATCACAAAGTTGAATTTGTAAATATGGTTTTTTGTCTTTTAAATAAGGGTCAGTAGCAGAAATTATTTCCGCATGGACTGTTATGGTTAAAGGTTCTGTATGATTTGTTTTTTCTTCGTAAGCTTTTACAGAATTGATAAATAAATTTTGGAACACTTGCATGAGTTTAGCAGGATTACCATGAATTGTTTGCGTAACTTCGTCAGGCCACTCTACTTTAAGTTTATATTCATCTGCAAAATGCATTTTATTCCATGTTTGCCAAATAATGTCTTTTATATTTACCGGAGATAACTCATAAGAAATTTTTTGTGTATATAACCGAATATCGGCTACAATATCGGATGCTCGTCTTAAATCTTGCTCTAATAGTTTACATTTTTCTAAAATAGGAGGAGGGAGTTCAGCTTGTCTTTGTTTTAGGTTTTGTAAAGTTAGTCCCATACCTGTAAGAGGATTAATTAACTCATGAGCAACCGACTGGATGATTGTCCCGAGTGCAATAAGCTTTTCTTGGCGATACCTTTCTTTTTCAAGTTCGAGTTCTTCTGAAATATCTTGTAAAATATCGAGCACCATAAATTCATTATCAACCTGAATAATTTTATGAATAATTTTATAAGGGAATGTGGTCTGTTGGAAGGTCGTACCGCGGGATACCCGCCGAAATTTTGCTTTATGGAGTTTTGCTAAATTTTTTTGCTTAATAACACAAAACGGACAGGGAAGTGGCCTAGAAAAAATTTTTTGGTAACAAAGATTTCCTTCCTGAATACCTAGCTCGTTTTTGCTTTTACTATTAGCAAATACAATTTTATACTCAGGATTTACTACATAAAGGGGCTCTTCAATTTCATTTAAAATGATAGTGGAAAGTTGTATTGGTAGGCCTTCCATGAAGGCCTACTTGCTTAATAGTCCAAGGAACGTTTTAGTCGTTCCACAGCAACGAGATCTTTATTGCTTCCGTAACGCTTTGCATACTCTACTACATAGCGGAACAGGCGCTCAAAATAAGTCAGGTGCTTTACATAAAAATCTCGCTTAAAATTAATGCGAGTTGGGGAAGAAAGCGTATTTTCCATATTTCCTAATAAAACTCGATACGGCTCTTCTGTATTAAAGCGAGTTTGGATTTCAATATCGGAAGTATCTTCTGTGGTTGGAGTTTTGTCCATGACTACACTATCATATCTCGTTTTAAATTTAAAGTTGTCTTCAATAACTCGGCTCATAACCTTAGTTAA
>RFJE01000106.1 GCA_003695005.1 Candidatus Hydrogenedentota bacterium
GCCTAACGAAAAAAGACTTACAGGATAACGGAATTATTTAGGTACAATAGCAATCCATGCTTTCAGGGGTAGAGGGAAAATCCATGTCCTATCAACTTTACTTGCCTTTGGAGAATATTCGTTGGGCAGCAAAAGCAATTCCCTGCGCATTCAGCTCTAAATCCATTCGTATCCAGGGGGTGTGCATTAAATGCTCTAAACCACGTTTTGCAAACTCGCGGCGATAAAAATGGAGGAGTTTGGTATACGCAAGAGATCCTTCCGATCCATCAAACTCTTGTGTTTGCAGGAGTAGGTCAAAAATCTCTTTAGCTTTTTCCAAAGAAACCATCATCATTTCTGCACCAAGGGGAATGTTATGCCAAGCACCGAAATGTGTTAAGTATGCACATTGGGATTTTGTCTCTACAATTTTTTGAACACTTTTGACCGCTTCGTGATAGTCAAAATCTGTGGGACTTGTCGTGGCATATAAAAATGGCTTTGTACCATTTTGCAGTGCCGGATAAGCAAGGCCGAAGGTATCCCCTGTAAAAATAACATTTTCTTTCGAGTACCATATACAAAAATGATGATTCGCATGTCCCCGTGTATAAAGAAAATGGAGTTTCGATTTCCCAAAATCTAATGCTTCCTTATCCGCAGGAGAATATACTTTTTCTTTAGGAACGGGATCTATTTTTCCAAACATTTTTGCAAAGCGATCTTTACCGTAAACAGCTTCTGCACTTTGCACAAGCCGAGAGGGATCTATCACATGTCTTGCTGCTTTTGGGTGAGCAATAACCGTAGCATTTGGACAATGTTTTAACAAAGCAGAAGTTCCGCCTGCATGGTCTAAATGAACATGAGTAATGATAATATAGCGAACTGCTTCTTTTGAAAAAGCAAAGTCTCGCAATGTTTTTAGTAAAATTGGTACGGCATGGGCAGTATTATTTTCGACAAAAGCTAACTCGCCATGATCTTCAATTAAATAAGCAGCTGCTGTTTGTGGTAAAACATATTGGCAGTCAATGGTCACAATGCTCATAAGGCAATTTTTGTAAATAAGCAACCCTGTCTATTATTTTGTACTCACTTGACGGCCTATCGCAAAGTCTCGATATTCCGTAGGTATGAGTGCTCGACGAAAAAAACTAAAAATTGGAGTGATTGGCACAGGCCACATGGGACAGTATCATGTCAATGTGCTATCCACCATGATTACGCACCAGTTAGTTGGTGTGTATGATGTGGATATGGAGCGAGCACGGCAAATTGTTTCGAAATATGAATCTCGTGCCTACACGAATCTAGATTCTTTATTAACTCATTGCGATGCGGTGGTTGTGGCAGTTCCAACCATGTATCACTATGATGTGGCTAAAAAAGCACTACTAGCGGGATGCCATGTATTACTCGAGAAGCCAATTACAGAAACTGTCGAACAAGCCGAAGAGTTAGTTTCCATTGCACAAGAAAAAGGTCTTATTTTACAAGTTGGCCATGTAGAAAGATTTAATGGCGCTGTTATGGAGTTACATAAAATTGTAATGGATCCGATTTTTATTGAGGCAAAACGAATGGCTCCTTTTACCCCCCGAATTAAAGATGTTGGTGTTATTTTAGACATGATGATTCATGATTTAGATATTGTATTAAATTTAGTGAATGCAAAAGTTTTATCGTATGAAGCGATGGGAAGATCGATCATGTCGGATCAAGAGGACATTGCTTCCATTCGGCTGGTGTTTGAAAATGGCACCATGGCCACTTTGTTAGGGTCGCGAGTTTCTCAATTAAAAGAAAGGGTACTCAACATTGTGCAGGATAAAAGTTATATTTGCTTAAATTATTCTAGTCAGGATATTGAAATCCATCGGCAAGCATCCGCAGCGTACTTAATGACGCGGGAAGAAATTAAGTATTCGCAAGAAAGTTTTATTGAAAAACTCTATGTTCACAAAGATAACCCTTTAAAGAGTGAGCATACACACTTTTATGAATGCATTTTAGGCATTACCACTCCGATGGTTCCTAATACAAAAGATATTGAGACATTAAAAATTGCGCTCGATAGCATGGAGCAAGTTCGAGAAAATTTGGATTTATTTACCGCATTACAACGCAAGAAAGAGGAGAGCATTGTATCATGAAAGTAGTGGATCTAACAATTCCCGATATTGGAGACGCGGATAGCATTGAGCTTATTCAGTGGAACTTTAAAGAGGGAGAGACTTTTGCCGAAGGTGACGAAATATGCGATTTAGTAACAGATAAAGCTACGTTTTCTTTAGAAGCGCCATCGGCAGGCGTGATTCAAAAAATTTTGATTCCGGCAAAAAGCAAAGTGGAGATTGGCCAAAAGGCTGCCATTTTAGAAATTCAGGAGGATGCATGAGTTTGCAAGAAATGGTAGAGAAACATATTCGCAACATACCGGATTTTCCAAAGCCAGGGATTCAGTTTAAAGACATTACTCCTTTGTTAGCAAATCCCGAAGCGTTTATACATACAATTGATTGGATGGCTGAACAAGTGCCACAAAAACCAGATAAAATTGCTGCCATGGAATCGCGAGGCTTTATCTTTGCTGCAGCATTGGCGTATAAGCTTCAGGTTGGTTTTGTTCCGATTCGAAAACCAGGCAAGTTACCCTTTGAAACGCACAGTGCAAAATATGAGCTTGAGTATGGCTTTGATGTTTTAGAAATTCATACAGATGGCGTTCTGAATGGGGAAAAAGTTGTCATTGTGGATGATGTGTTAGCCACCGGCGGAACTGCTTCTGCAGCGATTGACCTTATCCGAAAATCTGGGGCAGAAGTAGAAAAGCTTATTTTTTTAATGGAGCTAACTTTCTTAAAAGGAAAAGAAAAATTATTATCACAAAATTTGTCCAAGAACCAAGTGATTGCTTTATTAAAGTATGAGTAAGTGGCCACTCGTATTTTAAGCGCATATATTCACTTTCCTTTTTGCGATGTTAAGTGTGCTTACTGCGATTTTTTTTCGATTGCAAAACGGCACTACCCTACGGATTTTGAAGATACATATTTAAACCAAATAAAACAAGATTTAGCCAAAAAAATCCCGCTAGTACAAAATGGCGAAACGTTAAGAACCGTTTTTTTTGGTGGAGGTACGCCATCAAAAGCTTCCGGATCTTTTTTTAGTAAAAGTCTTGCTTTGTTAAAAAATTCCGGAATTCCAATCCACCGGAATTTAGAAATTACTGCAGAAGGAAATCCAGAGTCTCTTACTTATGAAAAGCTTTGCCAAATGCGGGAAGCAGGAGTAAACCGAATTAGCATTGGCATTCAATCGTTTCAAGAAAATGTACTTAAATATTTAGGAAGACTCTATCACCCAAAGCAATATAAAGAAGTGATTCAATTCGCAAGAAAAGCAGGGTTTACCAATATCTCTGCTGATTTAATATATGGGGTTCCTTCGCAAAAATGGCAACAAGTACAGGATGATTTAAACCGTCTTATAGACGAAGGAGTTGTTCATATTTCGGCGTATGCTCTTACAAAAGAAGCGGGAACAAAGCTAGCAATGCAAATGGACTTGGGTCAAAAAAAATCTATCTCTGCATACCGGCAAGCTTTTCAGCAAGAGAAAATAGAAGCTTACTTAATACAAAATGGTTTTTACCGTTATGAAGTATCCAACTATGCAAAACCAGGTTATGACTGTATGCACAATGTTGCCGTATGGAAAGGAAGGAAATACATTGGATTAGGGGTAGCGGCTCACTCTTTTTTACACAATGTTCGGATTTTAAATCCAAAATCATTAAAGCAGTATGCTGTCCGAAAGTTTACTACCATCCCGTCTCAAAAAGAGGACTATTTAATTGGAATTAGCCGGTTAGCCAAGCCACAAAGTTTCCAATCTCTTTTAAAATTTTTTTCTAAAGAAGAAGTACATCGATTGAAAGATACCCTTGTTTCATTTTGTCCGGAGTTTATAAAAGTAAATTCGTATTTTTTTCAATTGACCCCGAAAGGTCTATTGTTTTCCGACAGTATTTTAGATCGACTTGCCAATGCAATTAGCGAGATTGAATAAAATCCGGATCCTTTGCATGGGTTTCCACATATAAAAGAGCATCTTCAATTTCCGGTGTCTTATGGCCATTTTGTTTTGCTTGTTGAAAAAGGGTTTTTAAAACTTGCATTGCATTTTGCGGATTCGGAATCATATCCCCGTTTTCTTGCCTAGCTTTTTTCCCTTTTTCAATTAAGTCTTCGATTATATTCTCAAACTTTGCATACGTGTTTTTTATTTCTTCCGCTGTTACAGAGGCAGCACCAATCGCTAGATGAATGACCCGATTGATAAGCTCTTCCATAATACCACAATGAAAAATAGAAACAGCTTGTACAGGGAAAGAGTCTGTGCGCCAAC
>RFJE01000107.1 GCA_003695005.1 Candidatus Hydrogenedentota bacterium
GTGAGGTGGTTAAGCACTTAATGGATTGGGATTTATTAGCACAATATTTCAGCTCTTATGGTCGCAATATTGCAGACATTTTAATTGTGGCTTTTTTAATTTACCAAGTTTATAGACGAATTTCTCATACAAGGGCAGTGCCGGTCATTATTGGTTTTTTTCTTTTATTTGCCATGTCCTATATTGCTCGGCTACTTCACCTTGATACCCTTCGTACGGTTTTTGATGTGATTTCGGGGTATTTAGTCATTGCACTCATTGTTGTTTTACAGCAAGAACTACGTAGGTTTTTTTACCAACTTGGCCAAACAAAATGGTATCGTGCCTTTGTAGCAACGCAACAAGTGAATGTAGAAGAAATTTTAAGTGCGAGTACACAAATGGCCGAAGAAAAAATTGGCGCACTAATAGTCCTAGTCAATAAGCAAAGTCTGGCACAACTTGTCGATGGCGGGATTGAGCTCGATGCCATTTTAACACGGGAGTTACTTGTGTCCATTTTTTATGAAGGCAATCCTCTTCACGATGGAGCAGTTATTATTGAAGGAGAAAGAATTGTCTCGGCTGCAAACTACTTGCCACTTTCTAACTCATCCCAATTAAAGCGAACCATGGGTGCTCGACATCGTTCTGGTCTAGGGATTTCCGAAGAGTCCGATGCCTTTGTAATCATCGTGTCCGAAGAAAAAGGAAGAATTTCTGTATGCTTTTTAGGCAACTTAAAAGAAAACATCAATGCTGTAGAGCTAAAATCATTATTAGGAGCATTTAACGCAAACCGATTAGAAGAAGAATGGAAGCTTCTTTTTGAAAAAGATATCAGCAGTGCAAGCGATCCGTCAGGTCTAAAAAAGAAAAATCGTAAGGGGAAAAATTCATGAAGCGCTGGCTAATACGATCCCTTAAAAAAGATCTCGCTGCGAAACTCATTTCCCTCGTTATGGCCATTGCGCTTTGGGCGTATGTACAAAACTTACAAATTTCGGAATTAACACTGAATGTTCCTGTAAAATATCGAAATATGCCATCCGATTTGTCTTTTTCAAAAGCACCACCGCGGTTTGTAAAAATCAAAATTCGCGGAAAAAAAGACGACTTAAAATTTCCTTCTTCGCACTTAAAAGCACAAGTGGATTTAACACAAGCCGAAGAAGGTAAGCAAAAATATAAAGTCCAATTTTCTACGGATCAATTACCCCAAAATGTAAAACTCGTAAGCCAAGACTTAAAGATTCCTCTTTCTCTAGAAAAAACCATTGAAAAACAAATTAGAGTAAGAGCTGTTTTAGAAGGAAATGTTCCCGAAGGTTATCGGATTGGCCGGCGAAAAGTAGTACCGGAAAAAATAACGCTTATCGGCCCCGCTTCTATTTTAGACAATGTTCGCTATGTGGAAACATATCCTGTTTCCTTACGGGGACATAAAGAGTCTTTTTTTAAGAAAGTCAAAGTTCGTTTACCATCTAAAAAAATAAAAGCGGAACCAAATCGTGTTACCGTTAGCGTTCTTGTCTTTCAAGAAAATACAGTAAATGAGCGTACCATCACCAAGATTCCTATTGTAACTCGAAATTTAGACCCTGCTTTAACTGCAGCCCTTTCTAACAAAACCGTGGAAGTTCTGCTACAAGGAGATTCTGATATTTTAAAAAAAGTTAAGCCTAAAGATATTCATGTTTGGGTGGATTTAGAAGGTACACACTACAATCCACAAACGGGTCATATATTGCCGTTTGATACGGAGCCGGGAATTCCTGTATCTGCTAAACTGTTGCGCTATGCCGGTAAAGTCAATATCATTAGTATTATTCCTGAGCAAGTTACCGTTCGTTTTCGGGTAAAGCCGGAATTTATAAAAAAAGAAGAACAAAAAAAGCGTGAAAATCCTATCGAAGAAATCGAAAATCCACCAAAGGAGGAGCAGTGATTCGTCTAGGAGTCAATATTGATCACATTGCAACACTGCGAAATGCACGGGGAGAAAATGATCCTATTTTAGAAGAAATGCTTTTTGAAGTCATTGAAGGTGGAGCGGACCAAATTACACTGCACTTGCGAGAAGACAGAAGACATATCCGCGATTTAGATGCAGAGTATGTAATTACGAATTCCCCTATCCCGGTAAATTTAGAAATGGCTTTAACGCAGGAAATGACTGATTTCGCATCAAAGCATCCACCAACAAGTGTATGCCTTGTTCCTGAAAAAAGGGAAGAACTTACTACTGAAGGGGGGCTAGATCTTACAAAACTTTCAGAGAAACAACGACAAATGATAGAAGCACTTTTACAACATGATATTGAAATTTACCCTTTTGTTGAAGCATCTATAAACCAAATTGAAGCCGCGAAAAGGTTAGGAGTTCATGGAGTGGAAATTCATACAGGGCCTTATGCTCATGCTTTTACAAATGCAAAACAACGGGAAATTGAAATCCGCAAAATAGAAGAAGTGGAGCATTTTTGTAAAGAAAACAAACTGGGCTTTCATGCTGGCCATGGTTTAAACCGCTTTAATTTGCCTTTATTAGTAAAACGAGTCAATGTGGAGGAAGTAAATATTGGTCATTCTATTATTGCACGGGCTTTAAAAATCGGTTTACGCCGCGCTGTTTATGAAATCAAATGTCTATTGAAACCATGATAGTAGGATCTGGCATTGATATTTGCGAAAACTGGCGCATTCGCAAACTGCTCAATAAGCATGGTGATCGTTTTTTAAATCGCGTATTTATCCCAGATGAAATTGAGTATTGCATGAAAAAAAAAGATCCTGTCCCTTCTCTTGCTGCTCGTTTCTCGGTGAAAGAAGCTTTTATTAAAGCATTAGGTATCCGTAGGACATTAAGCTTATCCTATAAAGACATTGGATTAAGTGGTTCTGTCGGGAAAAAAAATATCATTATTGTAGGTAAAGTTCATGACTTAATGCAACAGAAAAAAGTAGTCAATGTACAGTTTAGCATTTCTCATGCAAAAGATTATTCTTGTGCAGTTGTAATTTTAGAAGCATGATACGAGAAGATGTTCAATTAGTCGATGCCCGTAAAAAAGAAGATGATAGCGGCATTCGTCCTACAAGCTTAAAGGATTTTATTGGACAAAAGAAAATTATAGAAAATTTAAATGTCTATATTGAAGCCGCAAAAATGCGAAAGGAACCATTGGATCACATCTTATTTTCCGGCCCACCAGGACTTGGCAAAACAACTTTAGCAAGGATTTTAGCAAATGTCCAAAACGGGACCTTTCACCAAATTTCAGCCCCTAACTTAAAGCGGCCGGGAGATATGGCTCGTATTTTAACAAATGTAGCCGAAAACGATGTCTTGTTTATTGATGAAATTCACCGCTTAAGCGCACCCGTAGAAGAAGTTTTATACTCTGCTATGGAGGATAACAGCATTGATATTACCATCACCGATGGCATGGCCGCTAGTAGTATCCAGTTAAAAATTCCGCCTTTTACGCTAGCAGCAGCTACTACAAGAGCTGGTGCACTCTCTGCCCCTTTAAGAGATCGATTTGGAATTCACGAGCGACTCGAATTTTATACAACCGAGGATTTACAACAAATTTTAAAGCGGTGTGCGAATATATGGAATTTTAATTTACCCGAAGCCGCTTACAACATGATTGCGGAGAGATCTAGACGTACACCTAGAATTGCTATTAGACTTTTAAGAAGAGTCTGGGATTTTATCCTTGTTAAAAAATCAAACGAACAAGATGCCATTTTAGCTACCATAAAAGACGCTTTTACACAACTTGGCATTGACGAACTAGGTTTAACCTCTTTAGATCGAGAATTTTTAAATATAATTGCAAAACGCTATAGTGGTGGTCCGGTAGGGCTAAAGCCAATTAGTGCCATTTTATCCGAAGATTTAATTACCTTAGAAGATTTTATAGAGCCATACTTAGTCCAAATTGGTTTTGTAAAGCGTACCCCCCGGGGTCGAACCCTTACACCGGAAGCATACTCTCATTTAGGGATTTCTCACTCTATTTTTGGCCAAGGAGAGCTGTTTTGAAACGCTGTTTTATTCTATTACTTCTCATGAGCAATACACTTTATTCAAGAGTCTGTGCGCCAACTGTCGCACAGACTCTTGCAAACAGGATGTTTGCTACAATTTGCGAGAAAAAC
>RFJE01000010.1 GCA_003695005.1 Candidatus Hydrogenedentota bacterium
AACTTAAGCCAACCCTCGCGGTACAAGGATGTTCCCGCCAAACCTTACTTTATAAAACCTATTTTTTCTTGACATAGAAGAGATAGCATGAAATACTTTAATGAATTAGATGAAGTGGATGGAAACATTGGTCTCATACCTTACCCCCCCTAAAAAAGGAGTAAAGTCAACAATTTTCGGTGAGGGGGAGGACTGTTTGAGCACGAGCAGGCCTTTTTTCCGTATTTTTAATGTTAATTCAGCGGTTCTCGGCGTTTTGCCGAGAACCGCTGGGGTAAAGTATGTGTTGCTAGTGTTTCTAATACAGCTTTCGATCATTCCTTCTCTTTTTGCATTTGATGCTGATACGGGGGTTCGACCTTATCTGCCACAAAAGAAAATCCCGAAAAAAGTAAAGGCGGTTACTCTTCCTGGAAAATGGCTTATCCGCGGATTTCAGATTTGGCTATCCCCGCAAGATGGACCAGTTTGCCGGTTTCGGCCTACTTGCTCTCGTTATGGCAAGCTTGCGATTGAAAAGTACGGCATTTTGTTTGGATCCATTATGACTGCCGACCGATTAATTCGGGATAATCCATTTCATCCACCTCAAGAAGATTGGCCGTAAAATCATCAGCAGAGAATCACTGAAAAAACAAAGGAATCTGCCGAAAATAAACCGTGCGTCGAATTTTTTTATTCCTTTTTTCTACGAACCTAATTTTCGGGATGAGTGCTAGCAAAAAAGCAGAGTTAGGTTCCCCTATGCAAATGCCTTTAATGCCTTCTGGATCCTTTGGTGAATTTCGACCAAGCCATTTGCACATGGGAGTTGATTTTCGTACTTATAAAATCAATGGGATTCCTGTAACGAGTATGGAAGATGGTTACATTTTTCGCATTCATGGAAGTCCGTATGGTTTTGGTCAGGCAATTTATGTTATGCATCCTAAGCTAAAAAAGTATTCTGTATATGGGCATTTAAGTCGGCTTACGTCTTCCTTTGATTTAGCAGAAACCTGGGAGCTTTTGCATTTCATGGAGCAGGGGGGAAAGTTTAATGTGATTTTTGAAGAAGGGAAATATCCCGTTCGCAAAGGGGATGTAATTGCATACACAGGAGAGCGTGGATCTGGTGTATCTCATTTACATGTTGAGCTATGGGATAAAGATAAAATTTCCTATAATTTACTGAAGCGTAATTATTTAAATATTGAGGATACAACACCGCCTGTCATTGAAAAAATTATTGTAAAAACACCTGATAGAAAAATCCAAGGTCGAACGGAACAAAGCTGTCGGCCGGAAGAAATTTCTATTCAGGGTAAAGTAAGAGAATATACATGTAATACCATAAAAGTAGATGGCAAAGTGTTCATTCAACTGCAAGGCTATGACAGAACGAATGTCGCAATTAATAAACTAGGAATTACGGGTTTTCTTTTGCGAGCTTCCCGCTTACCAATTTTTGCTATGGAGTTTGATAAAATTGCGCGTAAGGATACGTGGAACTTAAAAAAAATTTATGATTCGGGGAAGAGTAGTTTAGCTCCAGTACACTATACGTACAATTTATACTGGCGAAGCAAGAAAAAAATCCCGCCATTTATTTTAATTTTGCGGGGCGAAGGAGATATTGATGTAAGCTCCTTGCCCAAAGGAGAAAATGTCCCTATAAGTATTGAAACCGTAGATAGCCAAGGAAATTTATCCATTGTAAAATTTAGCTTAAAAAAAGTAGAAGGTCGTCCAGTCTCTTTTGCGCGAAAAAAAAAGAATATACGTGCTGGTCAAAAGGTACAGCAAAAAATCGGTAATGTAGAAGTTCTATCTAATAAATTGCGTTATCCAGCTAGGATTCATGTATCTCGTGTTTATAAAAGACTGCCACGATACTTAAAAGTAAAAGAGAAGGCATATAAAATTGAATGGGAATCTGGATACCAAAAACTTACGGTTTATTATTACACCAAGTACAAGAGAAGATTATGGTTATATAACCAATATGGAAGACCTTTTAAAAAACTTCGGTATAATTTTAAGAAAAAAGCATACGAACTTTCGATTTATGCTACTACAACAATCATTCCTGCAGAAGACATGAGTCCCCCTTCTTATTCCTTGCCTCTTGTTTATGGGCCAATGGAACGAGATTTGTTTTGTCTGCAAGCATGGGATAAAGGTAGCGGAATTGACCCGTATCACTTTGAGGTGTATGTGGATGGTCAGAAACTCACAAAGGAACAAAAAGAACTATGGCAAATTTATTATGATAAGGATAGGCATGGTTTTTTAATTCCCACTGGTCTTGCACCAAAAAAAACTTCTTCCGCCATTCAAGAAAAACCTGTAACGCGAAAATTATGGCTTCGTGCTTATGATAAAGCTGGCAATGCCGGTAAACTTTGGAAAGGATATATACAAACCGCATTTTAAATCGGCTTTTTCCTGTGAGATATCATCTTTATAAATTCTGTAACCGCGAAAATCGGAATGCCAATTAGAAAAAGAAGCAACCAATCTTGTACATTTAAAGCTACGGTATGGAGTGCTTTTTGCAAAAAAGGAACATAAACGGCAAGGACTTGCAAACCAACTGTAATGGTCCATGCAATTAAAACATAAGGATTCGATAAAAAGCCAATTGTATACATGGGCTGTCTTAAAGATCGAAAATTAAACACGTTGATTTTTTCTAAAACAATAATGCCTGTAAAGGCTAATGTCTGTGCTTTTTCCAATGAAAAGTTTTTTAGTCCATAGTGAAAAATAAACAATGTGCCAAGGCCAATATAAGTGCCTAACGCTAAAATAATGAACATAGCCTTTTTACTTAAAATCGCTTCTTGCGGCTTGTGCGGTGGTCTATCCATCACTCCTTTTTCGGCAGGCTCTAGTCCTAATGCAATTGCTGTCATTCCATCGGTAACAAGATTCATCCACAAAATTTGAACAGGGAGTAAAATAAGGGGACCTCTCCATAAAATGTTTAAAGCAATCGCTACAATTTCTCCAAAGTTAGATGAGAGTAAATACCGAATAAATTTTTGGATGTTATCGTATTCGCGCCGTCCTTCTTCAATGGCACCTACAATGGATGCAAAATTATCATCTGTTAAAATCATATCTGCAGCTTGCCGCGCTACTTCGGTTCCCCGCTTTCCCATGGCAATCCCAATGTCTGCTTTTTTTAATGCCGGCGCATCATTTACTCCATCGCCTGTCATAGCAACAACCTTATCTTGCTCTTGCAAAAGTTTTACGAGCCGCAACTTGTGCTCCGGAGTCGTACGGGCAAAGACTGCTTCTTCCTTTAAAATGTCTTTTAGATCGGCATCCGAGAGTGAATCAATCTCCGTTCCTGTTATTGCGGTTTTTGGTTCAAGACCAATTTGTTTGGCAATTGCTAGTGCAGTTTCTTTTGCATCACCGGTAATCATAAAAATGCGGATATGTGCTTTACGAGCAACTTCAATTGCTTTCGGGCCTTCTTCTCTTGGTGGATCCATAATTCCTACAAGACCTAAAAAGGTTAATTCCTTTTCCACTTCATCCGGACTTAAAGACGAGTTTAATGGTAATGTTCTACGAGCAATTAGCAAAATCCGAAGGCCTTGTTCGGCTAGTTCACGGTAAGCATTGTCCACTTTTTGGCGCATTTCTTCTGTAAAGGGAATTTCGTTTTCACCATTAAAAATACGAGTGATCCTAGGCAGTAAAACTTCCGGCGCTCCTTTTGTATGGACGAGATATTGATTGTTCCTTTGCTCAATAACGCTCATCCTTTTTCGATCTGAATTAAAGGAAAATTCACTAATGATTTTTTCCTCTTCTCCTTTAGAAAGCCATGCCTTATAAGCTGCCACAATTAATGCGGCTTCGGTTGGCTCTCCAATGGCTTTCCACTCATTATTTTCTTTGCTGACTTTTGCATGATTGCATATCATAGCACTTTGTAGCAAAGTTTTTAAACGAGAGTGATTGTGATAGTCCACCCTCTCTCCTTTTTGCTCAAAGTGTCCTTTCGGATCATAACCATTTCCCGTAACTTCGATGGATTCAAGTGTATGATCCTCTCTCGGCAAAAGGATTTTTTTTACGGTCATTTCGTTTTTAGTAAGCGTTCCTGTTTTATCGGTGCAAATTACCGAAGCCGATCCAAGCGTCTCTGCAGCAGAAAGTCGCCGAAGCAAAGCTTTTCGCTTTACCATGGCGCGGATCCCGAGTGCTAAAGTAATGGTGACCACAGCTGGAAGTCCTTCGGGCACAACGGCTACTGCAAGAGAAATACCCGCTAAAAGCATTTCTATGATTGGCTTGCCAGTAATAATCCCTATAATCGTAACGAAAACAGAAACCGCAATGGATAAAATCGCAAGTTGCTTTCCAACTTTTGCGAGCTTTTTTTGCAAATTACTTTTTTCTTGTGATACGGTCTGTGTTAAATAAGCAATTCGACCTAATTCAGAATTCATTCCTGTAGCAGTAACCACTGCTTTAGCTCGGCCATTCGTAACCACTGTACCCATAAAGACCATATTGCTTTGTTTCGCAAGTGGGGTATTTTCCGGTAAGGCTTCTGTATTTTTTAATACGGAAACAGATTCACCAGTCAGCGTGGATTCATCCACCTTTAAGTTAATGGATTCTATAATGCGAGCATCTGCCGGAACCCTATCACCCATTTCTAAAAACAAAATATCACCGGGGACAACATCTTCGGCAGAAATGGTAATTTGTTCTCCGTCTCGAATAACTACACAATGAGGATTGACCATTTTGCGCAAGGCTTCGATGGACTTTTCGGCTTTCATTTCCTGTATAAAGCCTAAAACTCCATTTAACAAGACAATCATTACAATAACAATTGTATCACTTTTTTCGCCAATAAGCCAAGATACAATGGCAGCTGCTAATAAAATAAAAATAAGAACATCTACAAACTGTCTCAATAAAATGTGATACCAGCGCTCTTTTCTTATGCTTTTAAGAGTATTATGTCCAAACTGTTCTAAACGCTTATTAGCTTCTTCGGTAGGAAGTCCTGTGTCTAAATTTGTTTTTAGTAAAGACAAAATTTCCTTTGCACTCATGGTAAAAGGTGGTCTTTTCCAGAGTTTAGTTTGCATTGACTTCTCCTTGCTCTGAAATAGGACTAAATTCATCTTTCCAAAGACGAATAAACCAGGTAAGCAGCATCGGAACGAGTAAAGTTGTTAGCGAAGATGCTGCCACTAAGGCCGTAAATAGCTTGATATCAATAATTTTAAATTCAAACAAAAGTTGTGCTACAATAATTTCCGTAGTTAGTCGAGCATTTAAGCCAACACCTGTAACAATGGCTTCTTTCCAATCCATTTTTTTTAGCCATACTAAAACAAACATTCCACCAACTTTACCTAGGGCACCGGCAAAAAATAAAACCAAAGTTAGGATAGGGTCTTCCCATACTCCTTTTAAGTCGATTGAGAAACCAATCCAAAGAAAAAAGATTAAACCTAGAAATCCATAATTCAGTGGACTTAAAAATTCATACATGCCTTCCCTTGCTTCGCGATAGTGATTTAAAACAGGCCTCATTACAATACCTGCGGTTAAAGCACCAATTACTAAACCGAGGTTTGCCTTTTCTGTATAGCCACCCAGTAAAAATAAGACTGCCACAGCTAATAAGGTAAAGTTTTTAACCGTAGGTTTTGTTAATTTTGCTAAAAAAGGAAGAAGCCATTTGTATGCAATAAACCCAACAATAATTAAAATTCCAGCGGATGCCATTACAGTCTCTATGGAATGAGATTGGCTTTGTTTGGCTCCTATCATCACCGAAACCCAGGCAACTAAAAAAACTTCAATAAAATCGTCTAAAATTCCCGCACCAAGAATAATTTGGCCTGGCCTTGTTTTTAAAATTTTAAACTCATCTAAAATAGGCACTACCACAGCTTCGGCTGTTGGCATTCGCGTAACCCCAATGACCGCCGCAATTAAAAGAGGAAAGCCTAGTGCAAGCATACCAAGAAAACCAAGTATAAAAGCCCCTATAGTATTTAAGATCGTTGCATATACAATATTTTTCCCTAATGTAGAAATTTCTTTTAAGTCTAGTTGCAATCCTATTTGGAATAATAAAAATAAAACTCCCACTTGCGCTAACACTGTAAGGACTTCAAAGTTTTCCTTTTTGAGCATCGTTTCTCCAATGGCTGTCTCCCTTAAAAGCATGGCTAAAACTAATGCTCCCACTAACGAAGGTATTTTTAAGCGCTCAAAAAGAATCGACAATAGGTAAGTTACACCAATTAAAAGTGCTAAATGCAAAAAGATAGAGGAAAGTATTTGTTCCATACGAAAACATAAATAAAAAAATTAACTTTTGTCAAGAAGGAAAATTTTTATTTAGAGCTGTAAGCGCCAGCGATTCTCGGCGAAACGCCGAGAATCGCTGAATTAACATTAAAAACAGGGAAAAAACTAAATGTGTTGATTTTGCTTTACGTAGAGGTTCCCTGCGAGAAAGTGGTAATGTGATAACAGGTGTGAGTTCTAGAAGACGAATATGGAGGTTTTACCCATCCCGTTGCCGCTTCGGTGGCCGCCACACCGTAAAATAGCGTACTTCCAGGGTTTTTGGCCTATCCGAGTCTATGTATTTTCCATAGCTATGCTCTAACAAAAACCCTCGCAGGTGCATGTACCACCCTTCTGTAGGTTTTCCCCCTTGCGTCAGCAGCAACTTATGTACGAGGAGCTCTAAATACATCCGCAGTGCAATATCCGCTAAATGAGACGCTGATATTTTCAAATTCCGCGACTTCGTCTGAATATAATTCCACAGTTTTTGCTTGCAGTACGTATACACAGTGGCATAACTGTAGCGCTTATCGTTATATTGATGATTCGCTTCATGCGTTCGGCTATTGGCTTTAAGTTTTGGCAGCAGCCTAAAGATGCAGGCTAAAATCAACTCGGTTTCATTTACGGCGATTCCTGCTTTGCGAAGCTTGATTGTGTAGTGCTTTAAGCGGCCAGCTGTGAAGTTTGGTAATGTCATGCTAGATTTCGACATTGGCACGTAGGGTGAGTTATCGTTCACCTTTTGTTTACGTTTCTTTTCTAATATCTCTTTTTGTAGGTACGCATACCGTGCAATTTTAATTTTTAGCGTAGCTTTCCTTCGATTATTCTTTGCATTACTAGGATGCTCACTTTTTTTGTCTTTGCGGTATTGTTCGTATACTTTAGACATATTTTCCTCCTAATGGTGTTTGTTATATAATACCAAAAAGGGGTTATTTTTTTCAAATCTTAAGACATTACTTTAAATAAAATTTCAAAATGGTAAAAAAATACCTAAAAATAAGACATAATCCCTTGATTTTTTTTCGAGCGAGGGAAAGATTAAGCGCTTACTCGCACAGGCTCCTAAGTGCTTTCTTGACATGGTACTACCCCTATAAAAAGAAACCTATGCTTCTTTCAAAGAAAACATTTATTGTTACAGGCGGAGCTTCGGGACTAGGGGCTGCTTGTGTTCGCAAGTTACGAGACTCTGAAGCGAATGTGGTTATTGCAGACTTAAATGAAGAAGGCGCTAAAGTAGCGGAAAATCTCGGCAGCAATGTTATGTTTGTAAAAACCGATGTTGCTTCTGAAGATGATGTAAAAAAAATGCTCGATAAAGTAGAGGAAACATTTGGAGATATTCATGGGGTTGTACAGTGTGCAGGCATTGCTACAGCTGCTCGTATTTTAACCCCTAAGGGGCCTCACTCTCTCGAGTTGTTTGAAAAAACAATTCGAGTCAATTTAATTGGTACATTTAATGTAATGCGTTTAGCAGCAGAAAGAATCGCGAAACATGATCCTGCAAAAGATGAGGAGGAGTGCGGAGTTATTATCAACACTGCTTCGGTGGCGGCATTTGATGGACAAATTGGCCAAGTCGCTTATAGTGCTTCGAAAGGTGGTGTAGCAGCAATGACATTACCCGCAGCACGGGATTTAGCACGCTATAAAATACGAGTTATGACGATTGCTCCCGGTACTTTTTATACACCCATGCTAGCGAAGTTACCCGAAAAAGTACGGATTGCGTTAGAAAAGTTAACTCCATTTCCACCAAGGTTAGGTCGTCCAGATGAGTTTGCCAACCTTGTTTTAAGCATTATTCAAAATCCTATGCTAAATGGAGAGGTAATTCGTATTGATGGCGCTTTACGAATGCCTCCATAGGGATTACAATCATGAAAAAACTTCATAAAAAGCTCGGGCTTTTTTTACGTGGAATTGCGATGGGGGCAGCAGACATTATTCCTGGTGTTTCCGGCGGTACTATGGCTTTAATTACCGGCATTTATGATCGCCTGATTGATGGATTAGGAAATTTAAAATTACAACATATTCCTCTTTTGTATCAGTATGTATTTTCAAAAGGCGAAAAAAAACAGCAAGCAAAAAATGAAATACAAAAATTAGATTGGGAATTATATTTTTTTCTGCCCCCCGGAATCCTTTTAGGCATTGTTTTGATGTCATTTTTAATTCAGGTGCTACTCCAAGATTACACTGCTCAGACGTATGCTTTCTTTTTCGGCTTAATTTTAATATCCGCTACAGTTCCATGGAAGTTAATGAATCATCGTATATTAGAATATACCATTTTACTCCTTTTTGCAGGTATAATGTTTTTTATATCCGGGATTAGTCCATGGAAAGATGCACATTTGTACCGGCAGGATGCGAATAAAAAAATGCATACTCTTAATTTATCTCGCGAAGGAAAATTTTCCCTGCCTTTCAAAGTACAGAATTTACAAGAAGGTGCTACTCTCATTTTAGTTATGTCGAATCATAAATATTATTATAAAATAGACGGCAAGAAAATTATCACAATGAATCCAAACTCTCCCGAAGTTTTTCTTCGCCAAAAAGGCAATAAGCTTACCGGGGTAATTGCCCTAAAATCGAATCACAGTTACCCTGTTATATTTTTAAGTGCGGCGGTTGCCATATGTGCCATGATTCTTCCGGGTATATCGGGTGCTTATATTTTAGTTCTTTTTGGACAATATGCTTTTATATTCCAAGCTCTCCATTCTTTCCATATTCCTGTGTTAATGGTTTTCTTACTAGGCGTGATTGCGGGCTTATTTAGCTTTGTTCGTTTATTAAAATTGCTCTTGCATCGGTATCACTCTTTAACCATGGCGGCACTCACCGGAATTATGATGGGGTCTTTGCGGAAACTATGGCCTACGAACTATGAAGTGATCGATGCACAAAATATTTACTCTGTTATCGCTGCTGGTATTTTGGGGATAGTACTTGTACTCATTTTAGAGTATGGAAGTCAATACTTCCAGAAAAGAGAGTTGAATTAAAGATTACTGTGCGGTAAGTCCACCATCAATCACAATTGCCTGTCCTGTCATATACGAAGATAAATCACTTGCCATAAAGAGTACAGCCCCTGCAAGGTCGGTCGGAGTCCCCATCCTTTTTAAGGGGATAGAAGCACTTACTTGTTCTTTTAGTTTAGGCCTGCTCGAAATCATTTTCGTCATATCTGTTTCAATAAACCCTGGGCAAAGAGCATTAACTCGAAACCCACTAGAAGCCCATTCTAAAGCAAGGGACTTTGTAAGTTGTAACACAGCCCCCTTTGTTCCGGAATAAATACTTGCAAGAGGAGTTCCAATCATCCCTAAAACCGAAGATACATTAATGATATTTCCACCTAGTTTTTTCTGTGCTTTATAGTATTCTTGGCACATCCGAAAAACACCTTTAAAGTTAATATCAATTATTTTTTCCATTTCATCTTCACGGATCCCTTTTGCTGGCGTATTTGATGCAACTCCTGCATTATTGACAAGCACATCAAGCTGGCCATGTTTTTGAATAATCGTCTGAATTGCTTCTTGGCAATCTTCTCGATTACGCACATTAAGCTTAATAGGATAGACTCCAATTTCTTTTAAAGGCGCAGCAGACTCTAAACTACTACCAGCACCATATACAATCGACCCTGCTTCTCGAAATGCTTTTGCTAATCCAAAACCAATTCCCCTACTTGCCCCTGTAATGAGTACCGTTTTATCTTTTAAACCAAAATCAATCATAACGTAAAGAAGGCAAATCGTTAGAGAGTTTGTCAATTAAGAAATAATCAATTCTCCAGCTTTTGCGGCGAAACGCCGCAAAAGCTGAATTAATATTAAAAACAGAGGTAAGCGCTTAATCTTTCCCTGTATAACGGTAAAAAAACTAAATTTGCCGGGATTTTGCTTTATACAGAGGTTGCCTGCAAGAAAGTGGTGAAGTGATAAAAGGTGTGAGTTTTAGAAGGTGGAAACAGCGGTTTTACCCATCCCGCTGCCGCCTTGGCGGCCGCCACACCGTGAAGTAGCGCACTTCGAGGGCTTTTGGCCTATCCGAGTCTATGTATTTTCCATAGGTATGCTCTAATAAAAATCCCCGCAGGTGCACGTACCACCCTTCCGTAGTTTTTCCCCCTTGCGTTAGCAGCAACTTGTGCACAAGGAGTTCTAAATACATC